>NZ_SDPL01000086.1 GCF_004135055.1 Agromyces binzhouensis
CGTGGCGCCCGCGCTCGGTGAACGCGATCGGGCGACGCTCGACCGCCGCGGCCCGGCGGCGCGCCACGCGCTGCTCCGCTGCACGGATCTCCGTCTCGTCCGCGGTGAAGCGGTGGTCGGTGCGGCGGCCGGCGAGGCCTCCCGCGTTGAGGGCGTGTGCGAGGTCCATGCTTCCTTCTCCTGACGTGCGACCGGGCGGTCCGGCCCGGCATCGAACATGGTCCGCGCTGCGGGAGGCGCCGGCATCCGGGCCGTCCCCCGACCGTGCCCGGGAGTACACTGAGGATCACTCGCACAAGGGGGGTGCGCATGATCCCGATGGATGTCGTCGCCCTGCTCGCCACGCTCGGCTTCGTGGGGCTCATGGTCGGCTGCACGCTCGCCGGAGCGCGGGGGCTCGGACTCGAGCAGCGGGCCGGCCTGCTCGACCGCCGCAACCCGCAGCTGGCGGACGCGCTCCGGCGCGCCGAGTCGTTCAGCGACCTGTCGAGGGGAGGCTTCTACGGTGGCGCCGAGCAGTTCTCCACCGTGTGCACTCCCGGGCGCCGAAGCTGGATCGACGGTGCACTCGTGCGCTCGAACGACTCCGACCTGCGGGTGGAACCGCCCGAGGAGACCCTGCCGCCGATGCCGGCGACCGTGGTCGCGCTCGCCGGGGCGCGGCACGTGGCCGAAGCGCCGCGGCCGCGGCATCCGTCGCCTGCGCCCGTTCGGCCCGACGTGCCCGTCGGTCAGTCTGCCGGCGGCGCGAAGAGCCCGGGCCACCAGCCGACGGCGAGCGGGTAGCCGACGAAGCTCACGATGTCGAGGAGCCAGTGCGCGATGACCAAGGGCATCGTGCGGCCCCAGCGCGTGTAGGCCCAGCCGAACACGACGCCCATGACGGCGTTGCCGATGAAGCCGCCGAAGCCCTGGTAGAGGTGGTAGCTGCCTCGGAGGAGCGCGCTCGACAGGATCGTCGCCCACGGGCCGACGCCGAGTTCGCGCAGCCGGGTGAACAGGTATCCGACCGCGATCAGCTCCTCGGTGAGCGCCGCCTTCAGGGCGGCCAGCACCAGGACGGGGATCGTCCACCAGTAGGTGTCGAGCGGCTGCGGCACGACCGCGACGGTGAAGCCGAACGCGCGACCGGCCGCGTACAGGGCCAGGCCCGGCACGCCGATGACGGCCGCGAGGAGCAGCCCGGATGCCGCGTCGCGTCCCGGCCGGGTCAGGTCGAAGCCGATCCGTCGGAACGGGCTGCGGCCCGGCTGCCAGAGCAGGTAGAGCACGAGGGCAACGACGGCGAGGCCGAAGACGACGTCCAGAAGCTGGTAGGTGAGGTCGAGCCACTCGCGCGTCGACCGCGACTGGTTCAGTGCGGCGCTCTGCTCGCCGAGCGGGCGGTCGGCGGTGAGCCGGGCGATGATCGCGACGATCGAGTAGACGGCGGACGCGCCGAGCGACAGCGCGAGAACGATGGCCACCTCGATGCGGAGACGTCGTGCCGCAGGCATGCGGTAATCCTCGCACGAGCCCTCGTCACGCAAGAATCGTGCGTCCCGCGGCTGCTCATCTGCGCATGACCCTGTCGCAAGATTGCGCCTCGGTAACGGTTCCGCCGTGAAGTTTGTTCGGCAGGAGCCCGCTTATAGTCTCGATTCACCTACCAGCGCCCCCTGCTCGACCACGAATCGATCAGTCGTGCGCTCATCTCACAGGAGGAACATTGAAGATCAAGAGAATCGGCGTTGCAGCCATTGCTCTTGCGGCGGCTGGCGCGCTCACGCTCGCCGGTTGCTCGTCCAGCAGCGAACCCGAAGCCCCGGCCGGCGACTCGACCGCGATCATCACCACCAACGGTTCTGAGCCCCAGAACCCGCTGATCCCGACCAACACCAACGAGACCGGTGGCGGCAAGATCCTCGACTCGATCTTCGCGGGTCTGGTGTACTACGACGGCGAGGGTGCTCCGCACAACGACATGGCGGAGTCGATCGAGACCGACGACGCGCAGACCTACACCATCACCATCAAGGACGGCCAGAAGTTCACGAACGGCGAGGACGTCACCTCCGAGTCGTTCGTCAAGGCCTGGAACTACGGCGCCGCGCTCGACAATGCGCAGCTCTCGAGCTACTTCTTCGACTCGATCGAGGGCTTCAGCTACGACGAGAACGTCGACGAGCTCTCCGGCCTCGAGGTCGTCGACGACTCGACCTTCACCGTGACCCTGAAGCAGCCGGAGTCCGACTTCCCGCTGCGACTCGGCTACTCGGCGTTCTTCCCGCTGCCCGAGGCGGCGTGGGAGGACCTCGACGCCTTCGGTGAGAACCCGATCGGCAACGGCCCGTACATGCTCGACGGCGAGGGTGCGTGGAAGCACAACGAGCGCATCGACCTCGTCGTGAACGAGGACTACCAGGGTGACCGCCAGGCCGCCAACGGTGGTCTCTCGATCATCTTCTACGCGACGCAGGACGCGGCGTACGCCGACCTCCAGGGCGGCAACCTCGACATCCTCGACGCCATCCCGGACAGCGCGCTCTCGACCTTCCAGGACGAGTTCGGCGACCGCTCCGTCACGCAGGGTGCGGCGATCTTCCAGTCGTTCGTCGTTCCGGACCGTCTCGCGCACTTCGGTGGCGAGGAGGGCAAGCTCCGCCGCGCCGCGATCTCGCACGCGATCAACCGCGAAGAGGTCACCGACGTGATCTTCTCGGGCACCCGTACCCCGGCCCACGACTTCACGTCGCCGGTCATCGACGGCTACTCCGAGGACATCCCCGGTAGCGAGGTCCTCGAGTACGACCCCGAGCTCGCCAAGGAGCTGTGGGCCGAGGCCGACGCCATCAGCCCCTGGGAGGGTTCCTTCCAGATCGGCTACAACGCCGACGGCGGCCACCAGGGCTGGGTCGACGCTGTGACCAACCAGATCAAGAACGAGCTCGGCATCGACGCTTCGGGTGCTCCGTACCCGACGTTCGCGGAGTTCCGCACCGCCATCACCGACCGCACCATCGAGACCGGATTCCGCACCGGTTGGCAGGCCGACTACCCGTCGCTCTCCAACTTCCTCGGCCCGATCTACGTGACCGGCGCCGGTTCGAACGACGGTGACTACTCGAACCCCGAGTTCGACGCCCTCATCCAGGAAGGCCTCAGCGAGACCGAGGTCGAGGCGGGCATCGAGAAGTTCCAGCAGGCGCAGGAGATCCTCTTCGAGGACCTCCCCGCGATCCCGCTCTGGTACTCCACCGTCAACGGCGCGTGGAGCGAGCAGGTCGAGAACGTCCAGTTCGGCTGGAACTCGGTGCCCCTCTACTACGAGGTCACCAAGAGCGAGTAGTTCTCGATCAGGGGTTTCAGCGGGTTAGACTCTCTGACGCCCGTGGGGCGGCGGTCCAGTGGATCGCCGCCCCACTCCCACGTATCCGGGGTGCGCCGAGGCGCGTAACATCGTGTGTGCGCACTCCCATATCGGTGAGGTTTCTCCAAACAATGTCAACACACGCAGATCGCGGGGCCTGATCCATGGCCGGTTACATCGCGCGCCGACTGCTTCAGGCGATCCCTGTGCTGCTCGGCACCACGTTCCTGATCTACTTCATGGTCTTCGCCATGCCGGGCGACCCGGTCGTCGCCCTCTTCGGCGACAAGACCCCTCCGCCCCAGGTGCTCGAGGCCGTCCGCGAGCGGTACAACCTCGACCAGCCCTTCATCGTGCAGTACCTGCTGTTCCTGGCAGGGATCTTCCAGGGCGACTTCGGCGTCTCGTTCTCGGGTCAGCCGGTCTCCGAGATCCTCGCCGTGACCTTCCCGGTCACCCTGCAGCTCGCCATCCTGGCCGTCCTCATCGAGATGGTGTTCGGCATCACGATCGGCCTCGTCTCCGGCCTCCGCAAGGGCGGCATCTTCGACGCGAGCTTCCTCGTCGTCAGCCTGATCCTCATCTCGCTGCCCGTCTTCGTGGTCGCCTTCGTCGCGCAGTTCGTCTTCGGCATCCAGCTCGGTTGGTTCCGGACCACCGTCGGCCCGGGTGCGCCGATCCAAGACCTCATCCTGCCGGCCATCGTGCTGGCGACGATCAGCTTCGCCCAGATCGTTCGACTGACAAGGGCGTCGGTCATCGACACGGGAGGACAGGACTTCGTTCGCACCGCCGCGAGCAAGGGACTGTCCCGGCGGCGCATCGTCCCCGTGCACATCCTCCGCAACTCGCTGATCCCCGTCGTGACCTACCTCGCCGTCGACTTCGGCGTGCTCATGGTCGGTGCGACCGTCACCGAGGGCATCTTCAACGTCCCCGGCGTGGGACGAACCCTGTACCAGGCCATCATCCGCGGCGAGGGACCGACCGTCGTCTCGTTCGTGACCGTCATGGTGCTGATCTACCTCGTCATCAACCTGCTGGTGGATCTGCTGTACGCCGTTCTCGACCCGAGGATCCGCTATGCCAAGTAACACCCGCTCCAACCAGGCGCACTACGTCGCGCCCATCGACGAGACCCCGCTCGTCGCGATCGACTCCGTCAAGGCCGACGGCAAGCCGACGAACCTCTGGACCGACGCCTGGCGCGACGTGCGCAAGCGTCCGATGTTCTGGATCTCCTCGGCGCTGATCCTCCTGATCGTGATCGTGGCGCTGTTCCCGGCGCTCTTCACGAGCGTGGACCCGCGGTACTGCCAGCTCTCGCTGAGCAACCAGGGACCGGGCGACGGAAGCGTGCTCGGCTACAACCGCCAGGGCTGCGACATCTACTCGCGGATCATCTACGGCACGTCCACCTCGCTGTCGGTCGGCCTCATCGTGACGTTCCTCGTCGCGTCGCTCGGCATCTTCTTCGGTGCGCTCGCCGGCTTCTACGGCGGCTGGGTCGACGCGGTCCTGTCGCGACTCGGCGACATCTTCTTCTCGATCCCCTACATCCTCGCCGCGGTCGTCATCATGTCGGTGCTCTCGCAGTACGCGAGCGTGTGGACGATCTCACTCGCCATCGGCATCTTCGCGTGGCCGGCGACGGCCCGTGTGCTGAGGGCCGAGATCCTCAGGGTGAAGAACGCCGACTTCGTCATGGCGGCCACGGCCGTCGGCGTCACGCGGTTGCGCATCCTGATCCGCCACGTGCTCCCGAACTCGATCGCCCCGGTGATCGTGATCACGACGATCTCGCTCGCCTCGGCGATCGTCGCCGAGGCGACCCTGTCGTTCCTCGGTGTCGGACTGCCCTCGAGCACCATGTCGTGGGGCAACGACATCAGCCAGGCCCAGGTCGACCTGCGGACGAACCCGCAGACGCTGATCCTGCCCTCCATCGCGCTGTCGGTCACCGTCCTGAGCTTCATCATGCTCGGCGAGGTCGCCCGCGACGCGCTCGACCCGAAGGCGAGGGCGCAGCGATGACCTCCACCGTGAACGGAAGCGACGTGCAGCACACCACTCCCGATGGGGAGGAGCAGCCGCTCCTCGAGATCAAGGACCTCAAGGTCGACTTCACGACCCAGGAGGGCAAGGTCACGGCGGTCGACGGCGTGAACATCACGCTCTACCGCGGGCAGAGCCTCGCGATCGTGGGCGAGTCCGGCTCGGGCAAGTCCACGACCGCGCACGCGATCATCAAGCTCCTGCCCGGCTCGGGCGAGATCTCCGGCGGACAGATCCTCCTCGACGGCCAGGACCTGGCGAAGTCGTCGAAGAAGGAGATGGAGGACATCCGGGGTCGCAAGATCGGCTTCGTCCCGCAGGACCCGATGTCGAACCTGAACCCGGTCTGGTCGATCGGGTTCCAGGTCGAGGAGGCGATCCGGGCCAACGGCATCGCGACCGGCCGCAAGGAGGTTCGAGCCCGCGCCATCGAGGTGCTCAAGCAGGCGGGCCTGCAGGATGCGGATCGCCGCCTCAAGCAGTTCCCGCACCAGTTCTCGGGCGGCATGCGCCAGCGCGTGCTCATCGGGATGGGGCTGGCGGCCGACCCGCAGCTGCTGATCGCCGACGAGCCCACCTCGGCGCTCGACGTGACGGTCCAGCGCGTCATCCTCGACCACCTCGAGTCGCTGACGCGTGAGCTGGGCACCACCCTGCTGTTCATCACGCACGACCTCGGGCTCGCCGCCGAGCGCGCCGAGCAGCTCGTGGTCATGTACAAGGGCAAGGTCGTCGAGTCGGGACCCTCCCTCGAGATCCTGCAGAACCCGCAGCACCCCTACACGCAGCGCCTCGTGGCCGCGGCGCCGAGCCTGGCGTCGCGCCGCATCAAGTCCACGATCCACGGCCAGGACGCCGCGGCGCACGAGCCGGGCGCCGAGGTCGGGACGACCACGGACACGATCGACCTGATCGCCACCGCGGAGGCACGCGCCGAGGCGCACGAGGCCGCGGCCGCGCAGCCTCCCGCCATCGTGGTTGAGGACCTCACGAAGGTCTTCAAGATCCGCGGCTCGGGCGACTTCACCGCGGTCGACAAGGTCTCCTTCGAGATCCCGAAGGGCACCACCACCGCGCTCGTGGGCGAGTCCGGTTCGGGCAAGTCCACGGTCGCGAAGATGCTGCTGAAGCTCGAGGACGTCACGAGCGGCAAGATCATCGTGGGCGGAAAGGACCTCGCGAGCCTGACCGGCAAGGAACTGTTCGACCTCCGGAGTCGGATGCAGCCCGTGTTCCAGGACCCGTACGGTTCGCTGAACCCGCTCCGGAACATCGGCAACACCATCTCGGAGCCGCTGGTGACCCACAGCGTGGGCGACCGCGCGTCGCGTCGTGCCCGCGTGTTCGAGCTGCTCGACCAGGTGTCGCTGCCGCGAACCCTCGTCGGCCGCTACCCGAACGAGCTCTCCGGCGGCCAGCGCCAGCGCATCGCGATCGCGCGCGCGCTCGCGCTGAAGCCCGAGATCGTCATCCTCGACGAGGCCGTGTCGGCGCTCGACGTGCTCGTGCAGGCCCAGATCCTGCGCCTGCTCGCCGACCTGCAGGCCGAGCTCGACCTCACCTACCTCTTCATCACGCACGACCTCGCGGTCGTGCGCGTCATCGCCGACAACGTGTGCGTGATGCAGAAGGGACGCATCGTCGAGGCCGCGGCCACCGACGACGTGTTCGAGAACCCGACGGAGCAGTACACGAAGGATCTCCTCGCGGCGATCCCCGGTGCGAATCTCCAGCTCGGCGCGTAGTCGACCGCAAGTCGAACGGACGCCCGGCCTCCCGCACGGAGGCCGGGCGTCCGCCGTTTCCGCCGGACGCGGTAGGCTGGTCGGGCGCGAACCGTGACCAATCGGATGCTCGCGCTCCCACCGACTCCACTCCAGCGCTGCGGCGCTGCCGATCCGCGCCCCGGAGCCGCTCTGCGACCGGAGGCCACGCGAGGACCACACCATGGCCAAGGCCACCCGCAACGACCTGCGCAACGTCGCGATCGTCGCCCACGTCGACCACGGCAAGACGACGCTCGTCGACGCGATGCTCAACCAGACGCACTCGTTCGCCGAGCACGCCCACGTCGAAGAGCGCGCGATGGACTCGAACGAGCTCGAACGTGAGAAGGGCATCACGATCCTCGCCAAGAACACGGCGATCTCGTACAACGGCGCCCACTCGGGCGGCTCGCCCGTGACCATCAACGTCATCGACACTCCCGGCCACGCCGACTTCGGCGGCGAGGTCGAGCGCGGCCTGTCCATGGTCGACGGCGTCGTGCTCCTGGTCGACGCCAGCGAGGGGCCGCTGCCGCAGACGCGGTTCGTGCTCCGCAAGGCGCTCGAGGCCCGGATGCCGGTCATCCTCCTCGTGAACAAGACCGACCGGCCCGACGCCCGCATCGACGAGGTCGTCGCCGAGAGCCAGGACCTGCTCCTCGGCCTCGCCTCCGACCTGGCCGACGACGTTCCCGACCTCGACCTCGACGCGATCCTCGACGTGCCGGTCGTGTACGCCTCCGGCAGGAACGGCGCGGCGAGCCACACCAAGCCCGCGAACGGCGAGCTTCCCGACAACGGCGACCTCGAGCCGCTGTTCGAGGCGATCCTCCAGCACATCCCCGCTCCGACGTACGACGACGAGCACCCCCTGCAGGCGCACGTCACCAACCTCGACGCGTCGCCGTTCCTCGGCCGCCTCGCGCTGCTGCGCGTGTTCCACGGCACCATCCGCAAGGGCCAGACCGTGGCGTGGGTCAAGCACGACGGATCCGTGCAGAACGTCCGCGTGACCGAGCTCTTCCTGACCAAGGCCCTCGACCGCTACCCGGCGGAGAGCGCCGGCCCGGGCGACATCGCCGTCGTCGCGGGCTTCGAGGACATCATGATCGGCGACACGCTGGCCGATGCGGAGGATGTGCGGCCGCTGCCGGTCATCGCGGTCGACGAGCCCGCCATCTCGATGACGATCGGCACGAACACCTCGCCGCTCGTCGGCAAGGTCAAGGGGCACAAGCTCACCGCGCGCATGGTGAAGGACCGCCTGGACCGCGAGCTCGTCGGCAACGTCTCGCTGAAGGTCGTCGACATCGGCCGCCCCGACGCGTGGGAGGTCCAGGGCCGAGGCGAGCTCGCGCTCGCGATCCTCGTCGAGCAGATGCGCCGTGAGGGCTACGAACTGACCGTGGGCAAGCCCCAGGTGGTGACGAAGCAGGTCGACGGCAAGCTCCACGAGCCGTTCGAGCACCTCACGATCGACGCGCCGGAGGAGTACCTCGGCGCCATCACGCAGCTGCTCGCCGCTCGCAAGGGCCGGATGGACAACATGTCCAACCACGGCACCGGCTGGGTCCGCATGGAGTTCATCGTGCCGAGCCGCGGGCTCATCGGCTTCCGGACCGAGTTCATGACCACGACGCGCGGCACCGGCATCGCGAACGCGATCTCGCACGGCTACGACGAGTGGGCGGGCCAGATCGTGACGCGCAACAACGGGTCGATCGTCGCCGACCGTGCGGGCGTCGTGACGCCCTTCGCGATCATCGCGCTCCAGGAGCGCATGACGTTCTTCGTGAACCCCACCGAAGAGGTCTACGAGGGCATGGTCATCGGCGAGAACTCGCGCAACGACGACATGGACGTGAACATCACGAAGGAGAAGAAGCTGACGAACATGCGCTCGTCGACGGCCGACACCTTCGAGTCGATGACGCCCTCGCGCCAGCTCTCGCTGGAGGAGTGCCTCGAGTTCGCGCGGGAGGACGAGTGCGTCGAGGTCACGCCGACCGCGGTGCGCATCCGCAAGGTCGAGCTCGACGCCACCGCCCGCGCTCGGGCCGCATCGCGCCTGAAGAAGCAGGGCTAGCCCAGACGCAGAAGGGGGATGCCGCGGGGTCGCCGCGGCATCCCCCTTCGCCGGTTCCGGGCCGTTTCCGGGCAGGATTCGCGGGGGTCGACGGGGGAGTGGAGGAACTTCACAGAAAGCGACTCGTATGGTTGTCGAGTTCTTCGAAACCGAGTCAGTCGTTACGCAACCGTTACCCGAGTATCACCCTCCCCCGCTTATGAACCTCCCCCAGCATGGCCGTCGTGCGGCCGGACGCCCCCGCTACCGCCGCACCGCCCCCGCCCGCCCCGCAACCTCCGCCAACCCCGAGGCCGCGCAGCCGACCACCGCCGCATCGGC
>NZ_SDPL01000087.1 GCF_004135055.1 Agromyces binzhouensis
GCCCCGACGTGGACGGCGCCTCGGGCGCCGAGCGTGACGAGCGCCGAGTGGATGCCGCGCGGCGCGAGCCGCACGGCGAGCGCGGCCACCCGCTCGGGGTCGGCCTCGAGCGCGTCGGAGTCGACCTCGCCGGTGAGCTCGGCGAGCTCCTCGCCGTTCGGCTTGATGAGGTCGATCTCCTCCCCCGAGTCGACGAGCGCGGCGAGCGGGGCGCCCGACGTGTCGACGGCGATGCGCGCGCCGACTCCGGCGGCGCGCACCTCGTGCACCACGCGGACGTAGAAGTCGTCGGGCAGCGACGGCGGGAGGGAGCCGGCGAGCACGAGCCACGAGGCATCCCTCGACCGCTCGACCGTGACGCGGATGAGGGCGCGCTGCTCGTCGTCGTCGAGCGCGGGACCGGGCTCGTTGAGCTTGGTGGTGACGCCGTCCGGCTCGGTGATCGCGATGTTCGAGCGGAGTCGCGCGGCGATGGGCACCGTCGCGACGGGCAGGCCGACGGCGGTGAGCGCCACGACGAGCGGGTCGTCGGCGCGACCGGGGAGCACTGCGACCGAGTCGGTGCCGGCGGCGACCAGCGCGCGGGTGACGTTGACGCCCTTGCCGCCGGGCTCCTCGACGCTGCGGGCGACGCGCTGGACCTCGCCGCGCTCGAGTTCCCGGTCGAGCTCGACCGTGCGGTCGAGCGACGGGTTGACGGTCAGCGTGACGATCATGCGACTCGCACCTCCACCTCTGCCTCGTCGAGCGCGACCGCGAGCGCGGGCCCGGGCGGCGCGTCGGTGATGAGCACGTCGACCTCGTCGAGCGCGGCGAAGCGCTGCAGGGCCTCGTCGTCGTGCTTGGACGAGTCGACGAGGACCACGGCGAGGCGTGCCCGGTCGACCATGGCCTGCTTGACCTGGGCCTCGAGCTCGTCGGGCGTCGAGAGCCCGAACTCGGCGCTCACGCCGTTCGAGCCGATGAAGGCGATGTCGGGGCGGATCTCGGCGAGCTGGGCCATCGCGGAGGGCCCGACGGCGGCGCTCGTGATGCCGCGGATCGTGCCGCCGATGATGCGGACGACCAGGTCGCGGCTGCCGTGGAGGAGCGCGGCGATCGGGACGGAGTTCGTGTAGACCGTGAGCGGCGGCGTGTTCGGGGCGGGCTTCCAGTCCGCCAGCGCCTCGGCGAGCGCACCGGTCGTCGTGCCGGCGTCGAGGAGGATCGAGCCCGTGAACGTCGGCGGCACGAGCGCCATGGCCTCGTGGGCGATCGCCCGCTTCGCCTCGGACTGCTGGCCGGTGCGCTCGAGGACCGTGGTCTCGGTCAGGCTCGCGCGGCCGGCGCTCACGGCGCCGCCGTGCACGCGACGCAGCCGGCCGACCCGCTCGAGCGCGTCGAGGTCGCGCCGGATCGTCTCCGCGGTGACGTCGAGTTCGTCGGCGAGCCCCGCAACCGAGACCCGCCCGGTGCGTGCGAGCGCGTCGAGGATGTGCTCCTGTCGCTCCATCGCGTACATGCGGCCTCCCTGCCGAATCTTCGATCACCTGCGTTCGTGTGAGTTTACCTCGCTCTTTCCAAGAAATGCAACCGTTTCGCAGAAATTCCCACAGAAAACCACACACGAGCCTCGTTCGGCGACGATGTCGCAGGCACACGACGGCGCCGGCCGGGAACGCATCCCGACCGGCGCCGTGCCGTGCCATCCGTCGACCTACGGGGCGGGAACCTCCGCACCCTCGGTGCCGGCCCAGAAGAGCCCGCGCGCGATCTGGCCGAACTGCCCGACCGGGTGGGTCCGGAAGTTCATCGACGTGCCGAACATCAGCACCCGGTTCCCGGCCTCGGTCTCGGCCGAGACCGCGGAGGCCTGGCCCGCCGCATCCGCGGTCGAACGACCGGCCGAGTCGCGCCAGTGCCCCGAGATGAACGGGTCCGCGGCGTACGTCTGCTCGACGACGGCGTTCGCGCCGAGGTTCGTGTACCAGACCGCCGGGTAGACGAACGCGGTGTCCTGCGGGAACGTGCCGAGGAGGCCGTCCTCCACCGGGTCGACCGACACGATGCCGTTCGACCCGCCCGTGCCCGACGTCGCGGTCGACGAGACGAGGCCGAAGGAGTTCGCGAAGCTCGCGATCGCCGTGCCCTCGCCGACCACGCCGCCGCCGGCGGCCAGGTACTCCGCCATCACGGCGCGACCGGCGGCCTGCGCCGACGAGAAGTTCAGCGTGCCCCCGATCCAGACCACGTCGACGCCGTCGAGGGTCGCCGTGCCGTTCGTCAACGCCGCGGACGAGATCGCGACCGGGTCGTCGAACCCGAGCTTGCGCAGCGTCTGCAGTTCCTCGCCGCCGCCCGAGTAGGCGACCGTGAGGTCGTCGAGGCCGCTGCTCTCCTCCGAGGCCAGTCGTGAACCGTCCGACGCGGTGAACGAGACCCCGTAGAGGTCGGCGACCTCGACCGCGGCCGCGTGGCTCGCGGCATCCGGACCGAGGATCACGGTGCCGTCCGCGAACGCCGAGACGGGCACGCCCGACTCGAGCAGCGCGTTGACGGCCTGGTACTCGGCCACGCCCGAGGTCGCGAGCTCGAGGTAGCCGCCCTGCGCGGGCACCGACCCCGTCGGCGCCGCCTCGGCGACGTCCTTCAGCTTGGCCCTGACGGCCGGGTCGCCGGTCGACCCGACGGCATCGACGTCCGCGCCCCACAGCAGCGCGAGGCTCCAGGCGGAGATGTCGTACATGTCGGGCACGCGGTCGGAGATGTCCGAGCCGTCCGCGAGCAGCACGTTGGCCATTCCGCGCAGCGGCTGGTGCATGTCGACCACGTAGGAGCCCGCCTCGTACGTGGTCCCGCCGGCGGTGAAGGCCGCGGACGCCCGCTGCACCTCGACGCCGTTGGCGATGAGCTGGTCGACCAGGTTCGCGGCATCCGTCGCCGAGCGCTGGCCGTCACCGGCCGGGATGACGTAGGCCCGCGGGAACTCGGCGGTGTAGACGTCGGTCTCGTCCCAGATCTCGGCCCACTGGCTCGGCTCGGCCACCTCGGCCGGGTCGACGTCGGCGGGGATCTCGACGAGCGGCTCGCCCGCCACGCCGCGGCGGAAGATCTCGATCTGGTTCGACAGCAGCGCGTCGGCGTTCTCGATCACGTAGTCGACGGAGGTGTCGATCACGACGCCGGCCACCTCGACGTTGACCGCCGAGTTCGCGGGGTTCCGCGGGTCGGTGGGCGGGTTCACGCGTCCGAGCGGCAGTTCGACCGTGTTCGTGATCGCGCCCTGGTAGGCGACGTACTGCGGCGTGAAGATCGGGGGCCAGTCGTCCCATCCCGAGCGGATGTCGCGGTACGGGATCCGGATGTTGCCGGTGTTCTCGGTCGTCACCCGGTTCGTCGTGCGGTCGAGGTACGTGTTGCCGGGGATGTCGGCCGCGGTGACGGCCTCCTCGATCTCGAGCGCGGCGGCGTACGCGTGCGGCAGGAAGAGGTCGTACTCGTAGTTCTCGCCGTGGGGCGGGCCGCAGGGCTCGACCTGCAGCACGCTCGTGTACCCGTGCAGGTCGATGTAGAAGGTCGGCTGGATGACGCCCGACAGGTCGCGGATGATCCGGGCCTCGCTGGTCGCGCCCGTGATCATGTCGCGGTTGGCGTCGAACCCGTCGGCCGTGGCCCGCTGGCCGAGCGCGCGCCCGTCGGGGTTGTTCGTGACGGTGAAGTACAGCCGGTTGCGCTCGAGGACGTCCTTCACCTCGTCGTACGGTGCCGTCGCGAGGTGCTCGATGTACTCGAGGACCGCGTCGGTGCCCTCCCACTCGTTGCCGTGGATGTTCGCGTTGAACCAGATCGGCACCTTGTAGTTCGCCATCAGCGACGCGTTCTTCGCCGCCGCCTCCGGGTTGTGCTTGATCATGTCGCGGAAGGTCGCCTGACGCTTGGTCTCACCCGCGTTCTCGGGGGCGGTCAGCGTGACCAGGTGGATGTCGCGGCCGAGCGCGGACTGCCCGACGACCTGCACCGAGATGCGGTCGCTCACGGCGGTGAGTCCGTTGAGGAGCGGTGCGATCTCGTCGTAGGGGATGACGCCTCGGTTGATCGACGCGTCGGTCGGGTCGTCCGCGACGGTGGCGAGTTCGGGCTGGTGGGGATAGCTCGACGGCGGCGCGACGAGCGGCGAGACGGGGGTGACGATCGGGACGGCAGGGTCGCCCTCGAGGGCGACCGCTGGGGTGGAACCGGCGACGAGCGTCGCGGCCAGGACGGCCGTGACGCCCGCGCCCGCAAGGGTGCGTTGCATCGACATGGTGCTCCGTAGGGTTGCGGACTCGGATCGGGACCGGCTCGCCGCGCGCCTCCGGCGGATCTCGCCGGCGCGGACGAACCACGCAGGATTCCTCGGTGGAATCGTGCGCTGGAAAGCGGTACCAGCCAGCCTTGCATGCGAACGCATGCGGTCTCCAGAGCGATTCGTTGCGTTCGTGTGAAGAATCCTGCGCGATCGCGCCGTCACTGGAGCGCGGAGGTGAGCCGCGCGAGGTTGTCGAGCACCGTCGACCGCAGCGGCTGCCGCATCCACTCCTCGAGCGTCAGCTCGCGGCTGTCGCGGCGATAGCCGTCCTCGACCGCGCGCATCTCGCGGACGAACGACGCGCCGCGCACGAGCAGCGACACCTCCATGTTGAGCTCGAACGACCGGATGTCCATGTTGCTCGAGCCGATCACGGCCACGTCGTCGTCGATCGTGAAGTGCTTCGCGTGCAGGATGAACGGCGCGCGGTACATGTAGATCCGCACGCCGGCGCGGAGCAGCGCCTCGTAGTACGAGCGCTGCGCGTGGTAGACCAGCGCCTGGTCGCCGATCTCGGAGACGAAGAGCTCGACGTGCACCCCGCGCTGCGTCGCCCCGCTGATCGCCCGGAGCATCGCCTCGTCGGGCACGAAGTACGGGCTCGTGATGATGATCTTCTCGCGGGCGGCGTAGAGCAGCGCGAGGAAGAGCTTGAGGTTGTTCTCGTTCGGATACCCCGGACCGCTCGGCACGACCTGGCAGTCGAGGTTCTGCTCGGCGGGCGGCTGGGCGAACGGGATCAGTTCCTCGCGCGACGGCGCCTCGCCGGTCTCGAGGTACCAGTCGGTCGCGAAGATCGCGTCGAGGCCCGAGACGATCGGGCCCTCGACCTCGGCGACGAGCTCCTGCCACTTCAGGCCGCGGCGGATGTTCCCGCGCTTGTTGTAGCTGCGATCGATGACGTTCTGCGAACCCATGTACGCGACCTCGCCGTCGACCACGAGGATCTTCCGATGGTTCCTGAGGTCGGGACGCTGGTACTTGCCGCGGAACGGCAGCACCGGGAGCATCAGCCGCCACTCGACCCCCATGCCCGTCAGCCGTCGGAGCGTGCGCCGGTACCCCTTCGATCGCCGTGACGCGATGTGATCGAGGAGGACGCGCACCTCGACGCCGCGCGCCACCGCGTCACCCAGCGCGTCGAAGAAGCGGGCGGTCGTGTCGTCGTACGAGAAGATGTAGAACTCGACGTGCACGTAGCGGGTCGCGCGCGAGATCGCATCGGCCATCGCGTCGAGCGAGGCCTCGTAGTCGCCGATGAGCCGTGCGCTGTTGTGGCCGATGAGCGGCATCGCACCGAGGTTGCGATTGAGCCGCACGACGCCCTCGAACCAGTCGGGCCACTCGCTGTGGTCACTGGCCTGCTCGACGCCGTGGGTGCTCTCGCGGATGAAGCGGTCGACCTCGGCCTGCTTCGCACGCCGCGCCTTCGGCAGCTTCGGGTTGCCGATCAGCAGGAAGAACAGCACCCCGAGGTAGGGGATGAAGAAGATCGCGAGCAGCCACGCCATGCCGGCCGTGGGACGGCGGTTCCGCGGCACCACGATGATCGCGATGATGCGGACGACGACGTCCACGACGAGGATCAGCAGGGCGATGATCGCCGTGATCTGCGCCGACGTCATGCCGGGCTACGCGGCTCGGTGGCGCTCGTCGGCGAGCTTCGCCCGCTCCTCGGCCTCGATCTTGGCGTACACATCGCGCTCCGTCCGGTCGGCGCGCAGCAGCGATCGCATCACGAACCAGAAGATGAGTCCGATCAGCACGGTCGGTGCGAGCGACCAGATCGCGTTCAGCCAGAAATCGTCCATAGCCGTTCCAGAATACCCGCGGATTCCTCAACCGGCGGTGATGATGCCCCAGATGCCCGACCCGAGCAGGTACACGCCCACTGCGGCGACGATCACCCAGATCGCGATCCGGGCGAACGACGGCTGGCGCGGATCGCGCTCGGGCTCGAGGTCCTTCTTGGGGAGGTAGTCGTTCATCGCGGCATCCTTCTCACTTGACCAGGGGGAACAGGATCGTCTCGCGGATGCCGAGGCCGGTGACCGCCATGAGCAGGCGGTCGATGCCCATGCCCATTCCGCCCGTCGGCGGCATGCCGAACTCCAGCGCGCGCAGGAACTCCTCGTCGAGGCGCATCGCCTCGGGGTCGCCGCCCGCGGCGAGGCGCGACTGCTCGACGAACCGCTCGCGCTGCACGACCGGGTCGACGAGCTCGGAGTAGCCCGTCGCGAGCTCGAAGCCGCGCACGTAGAGGTCCCACTTCTCGACGACGCCGGGGATGGACCGGTGCTGACGGACGAGGGGCGACGTGTCGAGCGGGAAGTCCATGACGAACGTCGGCCGCACGAGACCCGACTTCACGTGGTGCTCCCAGAGCTCCTCGACGTACTTGCCCGGCAACGGGTGGTCGACCTCGATCTCGACCGCGTCGGCGAGCTCCTTCAGCCGCGACATCGGCGTCTCGGGGGTGATCTGCTCCCCGACCGCCGCGGAGAGGGAGTCGTACATCGACAGGCGATCCCACTCGCCGCCGAGGTCGTACTCGGTGCCGTCGGCCCAGGTGACCACGTGCGAACCGGCGACCGCGTAGGCGGCGTCCTGGATGAGCTTCTGCGTGAGGTCGGCGATCGAGTTGTAGTCGCCGTACGCCTGGTAGGCCTCGAGCATCGCGAACTCGGGGCTGTGCGTCGAGTCGGCGCCCTCGTTGCGGAAGTTGCGGTTGATCTCGAACACGCGCTCGATGCCGCCGACCACGGCGCGCTTGAGGTAGAGCTCGGGCGCGATGCGCAGGTACAGCTCGGTGTCGAACGCGTTCGAGTGGGTCATGAACGGCCGGGCCGACGCGCCGCCGTGCATGACCTGCAGCATCGGGGTCTCGACCTCGACGAAGCCGAGGCTCGTGAAGGTCGAGCGGAGGCTCGCGTTGACCGTGGCGCGGTCGAGGACGTTGCGGCGCGCCTGCTCGCGCGCGATGAGGTCGAGGTAGCGGCTCCGGACGCGCGTCTCCTCCGAGAGCTCGTTGTGCAGGTTCGGCAGCGGGTTGATGGCCTTGGCCGCCATCCGCCACTCGGTCGCCATGATCGACAGCTCGCCGCGACGGCTGGTGATGACCTCGCCCGCCACGAACACGTGGTCGCCGAGGTCGACGAGCTCCTTCCACGCCGCGAGCGACTCCTCGCCGACCTCGCCGAGCGAGACCATCGCCTGGATGCGGCTGCCGTCGCCCGACTGCAGGGCCGCGAAGCACAGCTTGCCCGTGTTGCGGAGGTGCACGACGCGGCCGGACACGCCGACCGTCTCACCGCTCCGCTCGTCGACGCCGAGCCCGACGAAGCGCGCACGCACTTCGGGGATGGTCGTCGTGATGGGCACCGAGACCGGGTACGCGCCGTCGCCGAGGTCGGAGGCGCCGGCGATGAGCCGCTCGCGCTTGGCCAGTCGCACGGCCTTCTGCTCCGAGATCTCCTCGGCGGTCGGCTCGTGCGTGGTCTCGTCGGCCATTGGCGTCTCCGGTGTCGGGGTGGGTTCGTGGGGTGCGCATCCGAGCGGATGCCACGCACCAGCGTATCCCGCTGCGACGCGCCGACCTGAAGGGCAGCCGGATGCCTCGGCTCAGCCGAGCACGATGCCGGCGTTGTCGATCAGCCGCGTGCCGCCCACGCGGGCCGCGACGAGCACGGTCGCCTCACCGGTCGCCTCCTCGTCGACGGGCAGGAACGTGGCCGGGTCGACGACGACGAGGTAGTCGAGCTCGATGGCCTCGTGGTCGCCGAACGCCGCGGCCGCCTCGGCGAGCACCTCGTCGAGGCCCTCCCCCGCGGCGGCCTCGGCGGCCGCGAGCGACTCGGACAGCGCGAGCGCCGCGCGACGTCCGTCGGCGTCGAGGTACCGGTTGCGGCTCGAGAGCGCCAGGCCGTCGGCCTCGCGGACCGTCGGGACGACCTCGATGGCCAGCGGCGCGTTCAGGTCGGCGACCATCCGGCGCACGAGGAAGACCTGCTGCGCGTCCTTCTGGCCGAACACGGCCGTATCGGGCTGGACGATGTGGAAGAGCTTCGCGACGACGGTGAGCATGCCGTCGAAGTGCCCGGGACGCGAGGCGCCCTCGTAGAGGCTGCCGACATGCCCCGCGACGACGCTCGTCTCGACGGCGCCCTCCGGGTACATCTCGGCGGCCGACGGGGCGAACACCAGCTCGACGCCCTCGCGCGCGAGCGCGGCGACGTCGGCGTCGAGCGTCCGCGGGTAGCGGTCGAGGTCCTCGCCCGCGCCGAACTGCAGGGGGTTCACGAAGATCGACACGACGACCGCGTCGGCGATCGCGCGCGCACGGCGCACGAGTGCGAGGTGGCCGTCGTGGAGCGCGCCCATGGTCGGGACGAGGGCGACCGTGCGACGGGCGTCTCGCAGCCCCGCGACCGCGTCGCGGATGCCGTCGACCGTGCCGTGCACCACCGGCTCCGCCTGCCCGCCGCCGGAGCGGCGGGTCCGCTCGTCGTCGTCCGTCACGCGCCACCTCCCGACGGCCGATCGTCGTCGGCCCCGTCGATCGTAGCCGCCCCGTCGATCATGGGGCCCGGGTCGTGTCGGGCGAGCGCGTTCTCGACGGCGCTGCGGACGAGCGGTGCGAGGACGGCGCCGGCCCGAGGCATCCCGATGCCCTCGAGGATGCCCGTGGCCTGGTCGACGATCGCCGTGGAGAAGGAGACCGCGGTGTCGATCGCCTCGGCGTACGCCGGTCGGTCGGACTCGGCGACGACGAACGGCTCGCCGCCCATCTCGACGACGAGCGCCTGGGCGATCGGGAGGACCGGCGCGGGCGCCGTGACCGCGAACCAGGCGCCGGCCAGGCGGCCCAGGTCGAGGCTCGTCCCGGTGAACGACATCGCCGGGTGGATCGCGAGCGGGATCGCCCCGGCCCGCATCGCCGGCTCGAGCACGCCGACGCCGTGCGCGGCCGCGGTGTGCACGACGAGCTGACCGGGTCGCCAGGCTCCCGCGGTCGCGAGTCCCTCGACGAGCGTGGCGAGCTCGTCGCCGGGAACGGCGAGCAGGACCAGTTCGCTGCGCTCGACGATCTCGGGCAGCGCGAGGATCGGCACGTCGGGCAGCATCGCGGCGGCGCGCTCGCGGCTCGCGTCGGATACCGCGGCGATGCCCGTGAGCGCATGGCCGGCGCCGCCGAGCGCGGAGGCGAGGACCGCGCCGAC
>NZ_SDPL01000088.1 GCF_004135055.1 Agromyces binzhouensis
CTCGCGTTCGGCGCGCCCGACCGCGCCGCCGACCCCGTGCCGCTCGAGGCCGGCCCGGCGCTCGGCCTCGTCGGGCTCGGCCTCGTCGTCGGCATCGCCTCCGGCCTCTTCGGCGTCGGCGGCGGACTCATCATGGTTCCGGCATTCATGACGCTCTTCGGACTCGGCGACCTGATCGCCCGTGGGACCTCGCTCGTCGCGATGATCCCGACGGCGGTGAGCGGGTCGGTGAAGAACCTGCGCGGCCGGCTCGTCGACCTCCGCATCGCGCTCGTCGTGGGCATCGCCGCGACCCTCGCATCGCTGCCGGGCGTCGCACTCGCCTTCCTCATCCCCCCGGCGGTGGGCGGATGGCTCTTCGCCGCGCTGCTCGTCGCGGCGGCGGCCCAGCTGTCCGTCCGGGCGATCCGGGCCCGACGGGCCGGCAGCGCATGACCGACGCATCCGCCCCCCGCCTCGACACCGACCCGCGGCATCCGTCACTGACCTTCAGGCGTGCCGGGGTCGGCGACCACGCCCGGGTCGTCTCCGTCATCGGCCCCTGGTGGGAGCGGCAGGACGCCGACCGGCTCGCCCTCCTCCTGCCGCGGCTGTTCTTCCAGCACTTCGCCGACACGTCCACCGTCGTCGACGACGAGCACGGCGAGCTCGCCGGCTTCCTCATCGGCTTCCGCTCGGCGAGCCGGCCCGAGGTCGCCTACATCCACTTCGTCGGCGTCCGCCCCGACCAGCGGCGCACCGGCCTCGCGCGCACGCTCTACGAGCGGTTCTTCGAGGCGATGCGGGCGAGCGGATGCCAGAGGGTCGAGGCGATCACCGGTCCGCCGAACGTGCGCTCCCAGGACTTCCACCGCGCGATGGGCTTCGACGCGACGGGCGACACGGTCATCGACGGCGTGCGCGCGTGGCGGGACTACGACGGGCCCGGCGAGCACCGCGTCGCGTTCACGCGGCCGCTGTGATCCGAACGGCGCAACCGCCGACTCCGCTGCCGCTCAGCCTCGCGCCTTGCCCTCGAGGTACCTGCGCTCGGTCGCGTTGAGCGCGGTGCGCGCGGCGATGCCGAACTCGGCGCGCGCCTCGTCCGGCCGGTCGACGAGCGCGAGCAGGTGGCCGCGCACGGCGTGCACGCGGAAGTGCCCGGCGAGCGCGGGCTCGAGGGCGACGGACTCGAGGTCGCGGAGGGCGCGGTCCGGTCCGTGCACCATCGCCACGGCCACAACCCGCCCGAGCTCGACCATCGGCCCGGGCCCGACCACCCGCAACAGGTCGTAGAGCGCGAGCACCTCGACCCAGTCCGTCCGGTCCGTCGACGGCGCCTCGGCGTGCACGGCGGCGATCGCGGCCTGGAGCTGGAACGGTCCGGGCTCGCCCGTGGCGAGCGCGTGCTCGACCAGCGCCACGCCCTCGTCGATGAGGTCGCGGCGCCAGAGCGTCCGATCCTGCTCGTCGAGCGGAACGAGCTCCGGCAGCTCCTCCGGCCCGGATCCGCGGAGGCGGGCAGGGCGACGCGCCTCCGTGAGCAGCATGAGCGCGAGGAGGCCGTCGGTCTCGGCCGCCCACGACGCCGCGGGCGGCGTGGCGTCGCGCAGCATCCGCGTCAGCCGGATGGCCTCGGCGGAGAGGTCGGGCCGCGCGAGCACGTCGCCCGAGCTGGCGGTGTGGCCCTCGGTGAACATCAGGTGGAGCACCTGCCTGACCGCGGCGGTCCGCTCGGGGAGTTCGGCGTCCTCCGGCCGGCGGAACCGGGCGCCCGCCGCGCGGATGCGCTGCTTCGCGCGGGAGATGCGCTGGGCGACGGTCGACTCCGGCACCAGCAGGCCGCGTGCGACCTCCGCCGTCGTGAGCCCGCCGACGGCGCGCAGCGTGAGGGCGAGCTGCGACGCCCGTGAGAGCGCCGGGTGGCAGCAGAGCACGAACAGGGCCAGCGAGTCGTCTCGTGCCGAGACCACGGTCCCGCCCTCCGCATCGATCGGCTCGAGCACCGCGTCGCGCTCCTCGCGCGTGCGGCGCGCGATCGCGCTGCGAACGGCGTCGACGTGGCGGCGATGCGCCACGGCGACGAGCCAGGCGCGCGGATGCCCCGGCACGCCCTCGCTCGGCCACTGCGCCGCGGCGGCGATGAGCGCCTCCTGGAGCGCGTCCTCGCTCGAGTCGAAGTCGCCGATGCGTCGGACGAGGACCGCGAGCGCCGAGGGAGCCGCCGCGCGCAGCACCGACTCGATGCTGCGCGCCGGCTCCCTCGGCGCGTCGGCGCTCACGCCACCGAGACGTCGGGTTCCGCGTCCTCGGCGAGGATCGGGTGGACGTGCACGCCGCCCCACGAGGCCTCGGGCAGCCTCGCCGCGATCTCGACGGCGCGGTCGTACGACTCGACGTCGACGAGGTAGTAGCCCGAGAGGAACTCCTTCGTCTCCGCGAGGGGTGCATCGGTGGCGACGCCGTCGGTCGACCGAACGGCCCGCGCGGTCTCGCGACCGGCGAGCTGCTCCGCGTCGACGAGCTCTCCCGACGCTCGGAGTTCGTCGACGAGGTCCGCGTAGACCACCATGGCCTCGGCCTGCTGCTCGGGCGTGAACGCCTCCCACGCGGCGCCCCACTGCGGGTTGGACTGGATGAGGATGAGGTACTTCACGGTTCGCTCCTTGACTGGTGTGCGGGGGCGAAGTTCGTCCCCATCAGTATGTCGAGGCCGGCAGCGGGTCTTCGACATCGACGCGGAGTCGGCGGGGAATCCGGTCGGATCGCTAGCAGAGGCATCCGCACCTGACAAGGGCTGTGCTCGGACGCGCGGCGCTCGTAACGTGGCCATCGACGTCGCACCCGAACGCGACGCGACGATCGGAAGGGGGCCCCGAATGGGTGAGTCCGACAAGATCGGCAACAAGGCCGAGGAACTCAAGGGAAAGGCCAAGGAGGCCGCCGGCAAGGCGACCGACGACGAGCGCCTCGAAGCGGAGGGCCGCAGGGATCAGACCGCGGCCAACCTCAAGCAGGCCGGCGAGAACGTGAAGGACGCCTTCGGCTCGTAACGGCCCACCACTGATGGGGCGCGCATCGCGGGGGTGCGCGTCCCATCATCATGTCCGGGCGAGCGTGGAGCACGATCCGCGCTCCGCCCCTGGGCGGGGAATCATCTCCGTTTCGATTCCGCCATCAGCGATATCGGCCGCCCGACGGATGTCGGTGGCATCCGATTGGATGCAGACTTGACGACGCGACTCGGAATTCGACCCGAGCCCTGGCGAGGCGGCATCCCGCGCTCGCGCACCCCGTACGCACCTCGCGGAGAATCATGCTCGGACGACTCCTCATCCGCTACCTGAAGCCCTACCGGTGGCTCATCGCCGGCGTGCTGCTGTTCCAGTTCATGTCCGTGCTCGCGACGCTCTACCTGCCGAGCCTCAACGCCGACATCATCGACGAGGGCGTCTCCACGGGAGACACCGCCTACATCTGGTCGACCGGCACGTTCATGCTCGCGATCTCGCTCGGCCAGATCGTCGCAGCCATCATCGCCACGTACTTCGCGGCCAAGGCCGCCATGCGGGTCGGTCGCGACATCCGCAACGACGTCTTCGACAAGGTGAGCGCGTTCAGCGAGCGCGAGGTCTCGAAGTACGGCCCGGGCTCGCTCATCACGCGCAACACGAACGACGTGCAGCAGGTGCAGATGCTCGCGATGACGGGCGCGACCATGCTCGTGAGCGCCCCCCTCATGGCCGTCGGCGGCATCATCATGGCGCTGCAGCAGGACGTCGGGCTCAGCTGGCTCATCTGGGTCTCCGTGCTGACGATCCTCGTGGTCGCGGGGCTCGTCATCAGCCGCATGGTCCCGCTCTTCCGCAGCTACCAGAAGCGCCTCGACGCCGTGAACCGGATCCTGCGCGAGCAGCTGACCGGCATCCGGGTCGTGCGTGCGTTCGTCCGCGAGCCCATCGAGCAGCAGCGGTTCGAGGGCGCCAACCACGACATCATGGACGTCGGTCGCCGCGTCGGCACGCTGTTCATCACGCTGTTCCCGCTCTTCATGCTCGTGCTGAACGTCACCGTCATCGGCGTGATCTGGTTCGGCGCGGCCGAGGTCGAGGCCGGCAGCGTGCAGGTCGGCACGCTCTTCGCGTTCATGCAGTACGTCGGCGTGATCCTCGGCGGCGTGCTCATGGCCGCCTTCACGACGATCATGATCCCGCGTGCCGCCGTCTCGGCCGAGCGCATCGGCGAGGTGCTCGCCACCGAGACCACGCTCCCCCGCCCCGAGCAGCCGATCGACGAGTTCCCGACGCCGGGCACGGTCGAGTTCCGCGACGTCGCCTTCGCCTACCCCGGCGCCGAGCACGCCGTGGTCGAGGGCGTCTCGTTCCGGGCCGAGCGCGGCGAGACCGTGGCGATCGTCGGCTCCACCGGGGCCGGCAAGACCACGCTCGTCTCGCTCGTGCCCCGGCTCTTCGACGTCACCGGCGGCGCGGTGCTGGTCAACGGCACCGACGTGCGCGAGGCCGACCTCGAGTCGCTCTGGAAGACGATCGGCCTCGTGCCGCAGCGGCCGTTCCTGTTCGCCGGGACGGTGGCCTCGAACCTGCGGTTCGGGCGCGAGGAGGCCACCGACGACGAACTCTGGCACGCCCTCGAGATCGCCCAGGGCCGCGACTTCGTCGCCGCGATGGAGGGCGGGCTCGACGCCCGCATCTCGCAGGGCGGCACGAACGTCTCGGGCGGGCAGCGTCAGCGGCTCGCGATCGCGCGCGCGATCGTGCACCGGCCCGAGATCCTCGTGTTCGACGACTCGTTCTCGGCGCTCGACCTGACGACCGACGCGCGGCTCAGGCAGGCGCTCTGGCGCGAGCTCCCGCAGGTGACGAAGGTCGTCGTCGCCCAGCGCGTGTCGACCATCACCGACGCCGACCGCATCGTGGTCCTCGAGGACGGCCGCGTGGTCGGGCTCGGCAGGCACGAAGAACTGGTCGAGACGTGCCAGACCTACCGCGAGATCGTCGAATCCCAGCTCGGAGTGGAGACCCAGGCATGAGCCGCGACACCAGCACCCCGAAGGGCCGCGGCGGGCGGGGCCGCGCCGAGGCGGCGGCGCAGGCGGCGCAGCAGCCCACCCTCGAGCAGCTCGAGGAACAGCAGCTCGCCGAGGAGGCGCGCATCAACTCCGGATCGTGGGACTCCGTCGCCCCGGGCAAGGCGCAGGACTTCGGCCGCAGCTTCCGTCGGATGCTCGGACTCCTGGCTCCGTGGAAGTGGTCGTTCGCGTTCGTCTCGCTCCTCGGCGCCATCGGCGTCGTGCTCACCGTGATCGCCCCGCGCGTGCTCGGCGAGGCCACGAACGTCATCTTCGAGGGGTGGATCTCGCTCCAGCTGCCCGCGGGCGTGACCCAGCAGCAGATCGTGGAGCAGCTGCGGTCGACCGGCCAGGACGACCTCGCCAACATCGTCGGCGCCGCGACCCTGACGCCCGGCGAGGGCATCGACTTCGTGCGGCTCAGCCAGCTCGTCGTCATCGTGCTGCTGCTCTACGTGGTGGCGTCGATCCTGTCCTGGGTCCAGGGCTACGTGATCAACGTGATCATGGTCCGAGCGATGTACGGGCTGCGCGAGCAGGTCGAGTCGAAGGTCCACCGCCTTCCGCTCAGCTACTTCGACCGCACGCAGCGCGGCGAGCTCATCTCGCGGGTGACCAACGACATCGACAACATCACCCAGACGATGCAGCAGTCCCTCTCGAGCGCGCTGACGAGCGTCCTCACCGTCATCGGCGTGCTCGTGATGATGTTCTCGATCTCGTGGCAGCTCTCCCTCGTCGCGCTCGTCGCGCTGCCGCTCATGGCGGTCATCTTCGGCATCATCGGGCCGAAGTCGCAGGCCGCGTTCGGCATCCAGTGGCGCAAGGTCGGTCGCCTGAACGCGCGCGTCGAGGAATCGTTCTCGGGTCACGCGCTCGTGAAGGTGTTCGGCCGCGAGCAGGACGCGAGCGAGAAGTTCCGCGCCGAGAACGAGGAGCTCTACGAGGCCGCGTTCAAGGCGCAGTTCCTCGCCGGCATCATCATGCCGGGCATGATGTTCGTCGGGAACCTGACCTACGTCGGCATCGCGGTCCTCGGCGGGCTCATGGTGGCCGGCGGCCAGCTCCGGCTCGGCGACGTGCAGGCGTTCATCCAGTACTCGCAGCAGTTCACGCAGCCGCTCTCGCAGCTCGGCGGGATGGCCGCCGTCGTGCAGTCCGGAACCGCCTCGGCCGAGCGCGTGTTCGAGCTGCTCGACGCCGACGAGGAGGAGGCCGACGCGGCCGATGCGCCCGCAGCCGTCGACGGTCGCGGCGTGATCGAGTTCGACCACGTCTCGTTCTCGTACACGCCCGACCGTCCGCTCATCCGCGACCTGTCGTTCCGCGTCGAGCCCGGGCAGACCGTCGCCATCGTCGGCCCGACCGGAGCCGGCAAGACCACGCTCGTCAACCTCGTCATGCGGTTCTACGAGCTCGACGGCGGCCGCATCCTCATCGACGGCCAGGACATCTCCGAGCTCACCCGCCGCGACGTCCGCGCCCGCACCGGGATGGTGCTGCAGGACCCGTGGCTGTTCGGGGGCACGATCCGCGAGAACATCCGGTACGGACGACAGACGGCGACCGACGACGAGATCGCGGCCGCGGCGCGTGCGACCTACGTCGACCGGTTCGTGCACTCGCTGCCCGACGGCTACGACACCGTCCTCGACGAGGACGCGTCGAACGTGTCGGCGGGCGAGAAGCAGCTCATCACCATCGCGCGCGCGTTCGTCGCGCAGCCCAGCGTGCTCATCCTCGACGAGGCGACGAGCTCGGTCGACACGCGCACCGAGCTGCTGCTGCAGCACGCCATGGCGGCGCTGCGCGAGGGCCGCACGTCCTTCGTCATCGCGCACCGGCTCTCGACGATCCGCGACGCCGACCTCATCCTCGTGATGGAGCACGGCGACATCGTCGAGAAGGGCACGCACGACGAGCTCATCGCGGCCGAGGGCGCGTACTACCGCCTCTACAACTCGCAGTTCGAGCAGGCGGCGTACGACGTCGACGCCGAGCTCGCGATGGAGGCCGAGGCGGCCGTCGGCACCCCCGGCGAGTCGGTGCTCGGCTTCGACGGCGGGGCCGAGGAGGCATCGGCAGACGCCCCGGTGAACTGAGCGACGCACCCGGGAGTAGCCTCGAAGGGCTGTGACGATCCCCACCCCGCTCCCCATCGCCCCGACGTGGCGCCTGTGGGTGGTGTGGGGCGTCGGCGTCGCCGCCTACATCCTGTCGGTCACGAACCGCTCGTCGCTCTCGGCCGTGGGAATCGACGCGGCGGTGCGCTTCGACGCCGACGCCTCGACCCTGTCGATGTTCGCCGTCATCCAGCTGGCGGTCTACGGCGGCATGCAGATCCCCGTCGGCCTGCTGCTCGACCGGTTCGGCGCCCGGCCCATGATCACGATCGGGATGGCGCTGATGGCCGTCGGCCAGCTCGTGCTCGCGTTCGCACCCGACGTCGGCTGGGCGATCTTCGCGCGGATGCTGCTCGGCGCGGGCGACGCGGCGGTCTTCCCGAGCGTGCTGCGCGTGATCGCGGTGTGGTTCCCCGAACGGCAGGCGCCGGTGATGGTGCAGCTCACCGGCCTCATCGGCCAGTCCGGGCAGATCCTCGCCGTGCTGCCGCTCGCGGCGCTGCTGCACGCGACGACGTGGTCGATCGCGTTCGGCTCCCTCGCCGGACTCGGCGCCCTGTTCACGGTGCTCACGTTCGCCGTCATCCGCAACCGTCCGCCGGGCAGGGTGGAGGACGTCTCGGTCGACACGGTCACGGGCGCCATCCACGTCGTGCGCTCCTCGGCCGACCTGCGCACGGGCTTCCGCGAGTCGTGGGCGCACCCGGGCACGCGGCTGGCGTTCTGGTCGCACTTCACGACGCCCTTCTCGGGCACCGCGTTCGTGCTGCTCTGGGGCTTCCCGTTCCTCACCGTCGGCGAGGGGCTGTCGACGGCGACGGCGTCACTGCTCTTCACGGTCTACGTCGTGTTCGGCATCCTCGTCGGCCCCGTCATCGGCGCGCTCTCGTCGCGCCATCCGACCCGACGATCCCGCCTGCTGGTGCTGCCGGTGATCGGCATCCAGGCGGTGGCCTGGCTGACCGTCATCGCCTGGCCCGGCCCGGCGCCGCTCTGGCTGCTGTTCGTGCTCGCGTTCGCGATGAGCACCGGCGGACCCGGGTCGATGATCGGCTTCGACCACGCGCGCACCTTCAACCCGAGCCACCGACTGAGCACCGCGACCGGCATCACGAACGTCGGCGGGTTCCTCGCGGCGCTGCTCGCGATCCTGCTCATCGGCATCGCGATGGACGCGCAGGGCGCGGGCACGCCCGACACCTACACGCTCGAGGCGTTCCGCATCGCGTTCCTGACGCAGGTGCCGCTGTGGCTGCTCGGTTCGCTCTTCATCGTCATCGAGCGGCGGCGCACGCGCGTGCACATCGGCCTCGACGAGCCGCGCTCGCGGCGTCGCGACCGCGGCACCGACGGCCTGCCCTGAGGCCGCACCCGCCTCGCGGTTCCTGCGCCCCGTCCGGGGGCCACGCCGCGTGTGGCACCTCGACGGCACGGACCGGCGGCAATATCGTTCAGGCATGGACAGCGCGCTGGCCGCGATCGCCGCATGGATGCCCGACCAGCGATGGTTCGGCGGGAAGGGCCACGCCCCGACCCTCCGGCGGATCGGCGCCTGGGAGCTCCCCGTCGACGAGCCCGGCGTGCGCGTGATCTCGATGCTCGTCATGGACGACGCCCCCGAGCCGCCCGTGCTCTACCAGGTCCCCGTGGTCGAGCGCGCGACGCCCGGCCCCGCCGACGACGCGCACCTGATCGGCGTGCTCGACGACGGCACGCGCCTGTACGACGGTCCGCACGACCCGGCCTTCACCGATGCCCTCCTCGAACTGATCACGAGCGGCGGTCGGGCGGTCGCGCACGGGGCGACGGCGATGGGGCACCCGGTCGCGCACGCGCCCGACGGGCGAGGTCCCGAGACGGATGCCGCGCGATCGGCGCGCCGGGTCCCGGCCGGCGTCCTCGGCGGCGAGCAGTCGAACACGTCCATCGTGTACCGGCCCGAGGGCGCCCCGCCCGTGATCTGCAAGGTGTTCCGGCAGCTCCATCACGGCGACAACCCCGACGTCACCCTGCAGACCGCGCTCGGCATCGCCGGGTCGCCGCACATCCCGCCCGTCGTCGGCGACGTGCTCGGCGAGTGGGACGACGTCGGCCGCGCCGACGGACGCGCACGCGGGCACCTGGCGTTCGCGCAGGAGTTCCTCCCCGGCGTCGAGGACGCCTGGCGCGTGGCCCTCCTCGCCGCGGCATCCGCCCGCGACTTCACCGAGGAGGCGCGCGCCCTCGGCGCAGCCGTGTCCGAGGTGCACGCCTCGCTCGGCGCGAGCTTCGGGCACGAGCCCTCGTCGCCCGACCTCATCGCCGCCGTCGCGGCGGCGTGGCGCC
>NZ_SDPL01000089.1 GCF_004135055.1 Agromyces binzhouensis
CGGTCGGGCCGATCCGTCCGCCCGCCGGGCCGATCCGTCAGGCGGGCGCGCCGGCGAGCACCGCGTCGCGCGCGGCCGCGAACGCCGAGACGCAACGACGGACCTCGTCCTCGGAGTGCGCGGCGGAGAGCTGCACGCGGATGCGCGCCTTCCCCTTCGGCACGACCGGGTACGAGAACGCCGTAACGTAGACCCCGCGCTCCTGGAGGGCGTCGGCGATCCGCGCCGTGAGCGCGGCGTCTCCGAACATGACGGGCACGATCGGGTGCTCGCCGGGCAGCAGGTCGAAGCCGGCATCCGCCATGAGCTCGCGGAACAGCGCCGCGTTCCGGGTCAGGCGCTGCCGCAGCTCGCCCGACTCGCTGACGAGCCGGAGCGCCTCGATCGTGCCGGCCACGATCGCCGGTGCGAGCGTGTTCGAGAAGAGGTACGGCCGCGCGCGCTGGCGCAGCAGGTCGACGATCTCCTGCCGTGCCGCGACGTAGCCGCCGGACGCCCCGCCGAGCGCCTTGCCGAACGTGCCGGTCGTGATGTCGACGCGTCCCTCGACGCCGCAGTACTCCGGAGTCCCCCGGCCGTGCTCGCCGACGAAGCCGACGGCGTGCGAGTCGTCGACGAAGACGAGCGCGTCGTGGCGCTCGGCCAGGTCGCAGATCTCCTGCAGCGGCGCGATGTAGCCGTCCATCGAGAAGACGCCGTCGGTGACGATCACCTTCCGGCGGGCGTCGGAGGCCTCCTGCAGCTTCGCCTCGAGGTCGGCCATGTCGCGGTTGGCGTACCGGTAGCGCCGGGCCTTCGAGAGGCGGATGCCGTCGATGATCGACGCGTGGTTCAGCTCGTCGGAGATGATCGCGTCGTCGGGCCCGAAGAGCACCTCGAA
Source organism: Agromyces binzhouensis (assembly GCF_004135055.1). Classification (GTDB taxonomy): domain Bacteria; phylum Actinomycetota; class Actinomycetes; order Actinomycetales; family Microbacteriaceae; genus Agromyces; species Agromyces binzhouensis. Next base: position 881 of record NZ_SDPL01000089.1, read on the forward strand.
GACGCCGCCGTTGGCGTCGAAGCACGACGAGAAGAGGATGGTGTCGTCGTAGCCGAGGAAGTCGGACACCGCGCGCTCGAGTTCGAGGTGGAGTTCCTGCGTGCCGCAGATGAATCGGACGCTCGCGAGCCCGTAGCCCCAGTCGTCGAGCCCGCGATGCGCGGCCGCGACGATGCGCGGGTCGTCGGCGAGCCCGAGGTAGTTGTTCGCGCAGAAGTTCAGCACCGTGCGCCCCGCGACCTCGATCTCCGAGGACTGCGGCCCGTGGATGCCGCGCTCGCGCTTGGTCAGGCCCGCGGCCTCGATCTCGTCGAGCTCGGCGCGCAGCTGGTCCTTCACGGATCCGTACATGTTCAGACCTCCGTCCAGTCGAGGATGACCTTGCCGACCCCGCCGGAGGCGGCGGCGTCGAAGCCCGCGCGCCACTCGCGGGCCGGGTAGCGGTCGCTGATGATGGACGCCACGCGCTCGCGCAGCACGGGGCTGGTCTGCAGCATCGCGCTCATCGAGTTCCACGTCTCGAACATCTCGCGACCGTAGATGCCCTTGAGCGTGAGCATGTGGGTGACGACCTTGCCCCAGTCGACGGCGAACGGTTCGCTCGGCAGGCCCAGCAGCGCGATGCGACCGCCGTGGTTCATGTTGTCGATCATCTCGGGCAGCGCCTTCGACGAGCCCGACATCTCGAAGCCGACGTCGAAGCCCTCGCGCATCCCCAGGCGCGGCTGGAGGTCGCGCACGCGCTCGCGCGACACGTCGACCGTGGCATCCGCCCCCATCTTCATGGCCAGCTCGAGGCGGGCCGGCGAGACGTCGCTCGCGACGATGAACCGGGCGCCGACGTGGCGGGCGACCGCGATCGACATGAGGCCGATGGGTCCGCAGCCGGTGACGAGCACGTCCTCGCCGACCAGCGAGAACGCCAGCGCCGTGTGCACGGCGTTGCCGAACGGGTCGAAGATCGCACCGACCTCGGGGTCGACGTCGTCGTGGTGCACCCAGACGTTCTCGCCGGGCATGACCACGAACTCGGCGAACGCGCCGTCGCGGTGGAGGCCGACGCCCTTGGTCCGGATGCACATCTGGCGGCGGCCGGCGCGGCAGTTGCGGCACATGCCGCACACGATGTGCCCTTCGCCCGAGACCCGGTCGCCGACGGCGATGTCGTGCACGAGCTCGCCGACCTCGACGACCTCGCCGTAGAACTCGTGGCCCGGGATCAGCGGGGTGCGGATCTCGGAGGCGGCCCAGTCGTCCCACCTCTCGATGTGGAGGTCGGTGCCGCAGATCCCGGTGCGGAGCACGCGGATCTTGACGTCGGCCGGTCCCGTCTCGGGTTCCGGTCGGTCGACGAGTTCGAGTCCCGCGCCGGGCGCGGACTTGAAGAGTGCCTTCATCGGCGTCGTGTCCTGACTTCGTACGGGCGCCACGCGGGGTGTGCGGGTGCCGGGCTCGCCCGCCGAGGGTCACGGCGCGCGTCGAGGTGACCCGATCATCGTAACGAGCGGCACGAGCGGATGACGCGGGGCGGGAGAGCGCGAGCGACGGCCTTGCACCGCCCCCGGCGGGACGCTAATCTCGAATCGATTCGAGTCGAATCGATTCGAGCCGGTACCCGCACCACCCCGACGACGAGGCAGTAATGTCGCAGCACCGAGACCACGCAGACACCATGAGCGAGCACGACCAGCACGCACCCGGAACCGGCGACGCCGAAGCGCCCGCCGCGGCATCCGCCCGCCCCCGCGGCGAACTCGTCGCGTGGCGCAACGCGATCTTCGCGATCTTCTTCCTCTCGGGCTTCGGCCTGGCCAGCTGGGTCGCGCGCATCCCCGCGATCCGCGACGCGGTCGACCTCAGCACGCAGGGCGTCGGCCTCGTCATCCTCATGGGCTCGATCGCGTCGATCGTCGGCCTCATCGCGGCACCCTGGCTCATGGCGCGCTTCGGCGCGCGCCTCGGCATGATCGGCGTGCTCGCCACGGCGGCGCTCGGCCTCGTCTCGGTCGGCCTCGGCGGCTCGGTCGTGCCGAGCGTCGCGCTCATCGTGCTCGGTCTCGCGCTGTTCGGATTCGGCAACGGCGCGGTCGACGTGATGATGAACGTCGAGGGCGCCGAGGCCGAACGCGAGCTCGGCAAGACGGTCATGCCGCTCATGCACGCGTTCTTCAGCCTCGGCACGGTCGCCGGCGCCGGACTCGCGGCCGCGGCATCCGCCCTGGGCATCGCCACGGCGATCCACCTGGGTGCGATCGCCGCGCTCATCGCCGTCGGCGTCGTCGTCGCGGTCCGGTACGTGCCGGTCCGCGAGGAGCTCGGCGACGATGCGCACACGGGCGCGCCGCGCGAGCCGCTCGGCGTCCGCATCCGGCGCAGCCTGTCGGTCTGGACCGACGTGCGCCTCCTCCTCATCGGCGTGGTGATGCTCGGCATGTCGTTCGCCGAGGGCAGCGCGAACGACTGGATCGCCCTCGCCGTCGTCGACGGCCACGGGCTCGACGCGACGACCGGCGCCGCCGTCTTCACGGTCTTCACCATCGCGATCACGACGGCGCGCGTGCTCGGCGGCCCGTTCATCGACCGCTTCGGCCGCGTGATCATGCTCCAGGTCATGGCGGGCATCGGCGTGATCGGGCTCGCGCTCTTCATCTTCGGCGACCAGCCGTGGATGATCGTCGTCGGCACCCTGCTCTGGGGCATCGGCTGCTCCCTCGCCTTCCCGGTCGGCATGTCCGCCGCCGCCGACGTCCCCGATCGGGCGGATGCCGCGGCGCGCGTCTCCGCGGTCGCGATGATCGGCTACTGCGCGTTCCTGGTCGGCCCGCCGCTCATCGGGTTCCTCGGGGAGCGGTTCGGGATCCTGAACGGCATGCTCGTGCTCCTCGGCCTCATGGTCATGGCCGGGATCGCCGCGCCCGCGGCGCGCGAGCGGAACCGCCGGGCCGGCTGACACCCGCTCAGGCGCGGGGCCGGTAGCGCAGGCCCACGACTCCGCCGTCGTACGCCCGCTGCTCGACGAGCTCGAGGCCGAGCAGCACGGGGGTCGGGAACGCCGGGGTCCCTCCCCCGACGACGACCGGGTGCACGTGCAGCGACACGTCGTCGACGATGCCGGAGGCGAGCGCCTGCGACGCGAGCTCGGGCCCGCCGACGGCGACGTCGCGGTCGGACGCCGCGGCGAGCGCCCGCACCTCGTCGGGATCGAAGGTCCGGGACAGCCGCGTGCGCGGCGCATCGGCGAGATCCTCCTCCGCGAGCGTGCGCGAGCACACGACCTTGTCGGCGGCGGCCCAGATCCCGGCGAAGTCCCGCACGGCGTCGCCCTGGTCGGCCAGGTCCATCACGTCCCACGCCCGGAGCACCTCCCAGACCCTCCGGCCGAGCACGAACGTGCCGACGTTCCGCAGGTCGTCGTTCACCGCGGAGTGCACGTCCTCGCCGGGCACGGCCCAGTCGAAGCGGCCCTCCCGGTCGGCGACGTACCCGTCGAGCGACATCTGGTTGCCGTAGACCACGCGCCCCATGACGCCCCCGTCCGTCGTGGGCCGCGCCCGCGGCGGCCCGCCTCACGTCCAACGTAGACTCGTCGGGTGCGTCTCGTCATCGCCCGCTGCTCCGTCGACTACGCCGGCCGGCTCTCCGCGCACCTGCCGCTCGCGACGCGCCTGCTCATGGTGAAGGGCGACGGGAGCCTGCTGGTGCACTCCGACGGCGGCAGCTACAAGCCGCTGAACTGGATGAGCCCGCCGTGCACGCTCGCCGCGGCCGAGCCCGACGACGACCAGCGCGCTGCCGGCGTGACCGAGGTGTGGAGGGTCACGCACGCGAAGACCGCCGACCAGCTCGTCGTGTCGATCCACGAGGTGCTGCACGACTCGGCGCACGACCTGGGCGTCGACCCGGGCCTCGTGAAGGACGGGGTCGAGTCGCACCTGCAGCAGCTGCTGGCCGAGCAGATCGAGCTGCTGGGCGACGGCTACCGCCTGGTGCGGCGCGAGTACATGACGGCGATCGGCCCGGTCGACATCCTGGCGACGGATGCCACGGGCGGCTCGGTCGCCGTCGAGCTGAAGCGCCGCGGCGACATCGACGGGGTCGAGCAGCTCACGCGGTACCTCGAGCTGATGAACCGCGATCCGCTGCTGGCGCCGGTGGTGGGCGTGTTCGCGGCGCAGGAGATCAAGCCCCAGGCGCGCACGCTGGCGGAGGACCGCGGCATCCGCTGCGTGGTCCTCGACTACGCCGCGATGCGGGGCGTCGAGAGCGGCCACGCGCGGCTGTTCTGACGCGATCGCGGTCGGCCCGCGGGGGTCCCGCGGTGCGGCCTTCCGGGCCCGCGTTCAGCCGGCACACAGCATTCCCGAGTGTTCCTCGGATTTCATGCGCCTAGTATGACGCGGTGACTTCCCTGCTCCCCGCCGCCACCATCGCACCCCCGCGCGAGTGGTCCGCCGTGCTGTTCGACCTCGACGGCACGATCATCGACTCCGCGAGCGAGATCATGGACTCCCTCGCGCACATGTTCACCGAGATGGGTGCGCCCGTCCCCGATGAGGAGACGCTCCGCTCCTACGTCGGCCCGCCCCTGCTCGACAGCCTCCGCATGACCGCGGGCTTCAGCGACGTCGACGCCTGGGAGGCGCTCAACGTCTACCGCGACCACTACGACGACCACCTCCTGCACTCCCCGGTGTTCCCCGGCGTCGAGGGGGTGCTGCAGGCGATCCAGGCCGCAGGCCTCCCGATCGCACTCGCCACGAGCAAGCCCGAGTCGATGGCCCGCGCGGTCCTCGCGCACACCGGCCTCGACCGCTACTTCACGGTCGTCGCCGGCGCCAGCGACGACGAGGAGCGCAGCACGAAGGCCGACGTCGTCGCCGAGGCGCTGCGCCGACTGGACGAGCTCGGCCGCGACACGTCGGACGCCGTGATGATCGGCGACCGCGGGTACGACCTGCTCGGCGCCGCGGCGCACGGCGTGCCGACGATCATGGTCGAGTGGGGCTACGGCTCCCCCGCCGAGGCGACGGACGCCCTGGCCGTCGTGCACTCGGCCGACCAGCTGCGGGGCCTGCTCATCGGCTGACGGCCCGCCCGGCCACCCGCATCCCCCTGCCGCACCGCAGGGGAGCCCGGCGCACGCGGGCTCGACGGCGAGCGTCGACCCGATTCCCACGAAGCCCGCCTTCGCCACGGATGCTTCGACGCACGTCGCGCGTATCGAAGCATCCGCCGCGTCCACGCCTCCAACGCGAGCAAACCTCGATAGCAACGATTCGGGTCAACTCCCTTCCGGAGCCTTCCCTCCGCCCCCATGCGGGGGGCAGGATGCCGGGTACGTCCGCCCACCGGCGGACGACGTTTCGTGTCCCGCGGTCACCGTCCGCGGGCACTCGGAGGGAGAAACATGCAAGGGAAGACCAACCGCGCGCGTCGTCGCGTGGTTGCGACGATCCCCGTGCTCGCACTCGCGGCCGCCGGTTTGGCGACCGTTGGAACGAGCACGGCGACCGCCGCACCGGCACCGGTCATCGGTGCCGACGAGTACTACATGAACTACGCCGCACCACGGGCGGAGGCCGCGTTCGAGACCGACGAGGCGCTCGACGCGACCGTCGACGGCGCCGCCGCCAAGGCCGGCACGGTCAGCGGCTCGGTGGCCGAGCAGTCGGCCGCACTCGACAAGAAGTACGCCCAGGGCAACCCGGCGACGGCTCGCCAGCTCGCCAAGCTCGAGGCGAAGTCGATCGAGACCGGCAAGAGCCCGAAGGCGCTGAAGAAGGCGAAGTCGACGCAGGAGGCCAAGCTCCTGACGATCCTCATCGAGTTCGACGACGAGGCGAACGACGACTTCACCGACGTCTACGTCCCCGAGTACTGGGGCGCCTCGACGTGCAAGCTCGGCGAGGTCGTGAACGGCCCGCTGCACAACAACATCCCGAACCCGGCGGACTACCCCGACCTCGACAACAACTCCATGTGGGTCGAGGACTTCTCCCCCGAGCACTTCGACAAGATGCTCTTCACGGACGAGGGCATCACCGAGCGGGTCCGCACCGACCTCACCGGCCCCGACGGCCAGCCCGGCTTCGACATCTCGGGCTACACGATGAAGTCGATGTACGAGGAGATGTCGCGCGGCGCCTACACCGTCACGGGTGAGGCGACCCAGTGGGTCACCCTTCCGCACTCCGAGGGCTGGTACGGCGCGACCACCTGCTACCAGAACGACGAGGGCGAGTGGGAGGCCGGCGCCTACCAGGGCATGCAGGGTCACCCCGACAACCCGATCGGCGCCAACGCGCTGCCGATCCACGCGGTCGAGGCCCTCGCAGCGGCACAGCCGGACTTCCCCTGGGCCGACTACGACGTCGAGGACCAGTCCGACCGCGACGGCGACGGGAACTACTCCGAGCCCGACGGCGTGATCGACCACGTCGTGCTCGTCCACGCCGGCGAGGACAAGTCGGGCGGCGGCGGTGCCGAGGGCACCTACGCCATCTGGGCGCACTCCTCGGCCGTCGCGGGCGGCGCCGACATCCCCGGCACCGACCTCAAGCTGTCGAACTACATCGTGCAGCCCGAGGACTCGGGCGTCGGCGTGTTCGCGCACGAGTACGGCCACGACCTCGGCCTCCCCGACCTGTACGACGTCTCCGGCGCCGGCAGCTCCGACGTCGACTTCTGGGACCTCATGTCGTCGGGCTCGCACTCCGGCCCGATCTTCCAGTCGATGCCGACCCACATGGGCCTCTGGGACAAGTGGGTGCTCGGCTGGGCCGACCCCGAGGTCGTGAACCCCGGCGACGACACCCGGACCATCAAGGTCGGCCAGACGTCGCGCCCGAAGAAGGGCACCGAGGACGGCATCAAGGTCAACCTGCCCGACAAGGTGATCACCCTCGCGGACGCGCACAGCGGCGAGGAGATGTGGTACTCCGGCGCCGACCAGGACTGGGCGGACATCCGCCTCAGCCGTTCGGTCGACGTGCCCGCAGCGGCGGACGCGAAGTTCTGGATGTGGAACGACTACGTCATCGAGGCGGACTGGGACTACGGCTTCATCGAGGTCTCGACCGACGGCGGCGCCACCTGGGCGCAGCAGAAGGTCTACGACGAGGGCGGTGCCGAGGTCTCGACGAGCGACGCCTACGGCGACCCGAACAACCGCCTCTCCGACTACGGCGGGCTGAAGTACGGCCTCACCGGTGACACCCACGGCTGGGCGCACCACTACGTCGACCTGACGCCGTACGCGGGCACCACGGTGCAGCTGCGCCTCCGCCAGGCCACGGACGCGGCCTACCTCGACCGCGGCTGGTTCGCCGACGACTTCGAGCTCGTCGCCGACGGCGTCACCGTCTGGAGCGACGACGTCGAGAGCGGCGACAACGGCTGGACCCCGGAGGTGTCGACCTTCGTCGACACGACCGGACCCGGCTGGCGCATCGACACCGGCACCTCGGTGCAGGCGCAGTACTACCTGGTCGAGTGGCGCAACTTCGACGGCTTCGACGAGGGCCTGAAGTACGGCTACAACACCGTCTACAGCGACGGCGCCTGGAAGGTCGAGAAGGTGGCCTACAACGCGCCCGGTGCCCTCATCTGGTACCGCGACACGACGTACGGCAACTCGAACCAGATCATCTCGAACGAGTCGGCCCTGCCGAGCTACGGCGCGAAGGGCGGCCTGCTCGTCGTGGACAGCCACTTCGACCCGCTGCAGCGCACCGGCGCCGCGGCCGACGCCGACCCGACGACGCTGAACGTGATGCCCTCGCGTGCGCAGTCGTCGAACGCGGCGTTCGGCCTCACCGGGACGCACCCGTTCACGGAGTGCTTCACGGTCGCCGGATCGGACACCGAGTACTGCACCGAGATCCCGTCCCTGCCCGCGGTGAGCACCTTCACCGACGACCAGGGCTGGGTGCCCGGCTTCGCCGTCAGCGACACCGGCTCGCTGTACTACCGCGACCGCGACGCCTCGGTGGTCGTCCCGTCGGTGGGCAACGCGCCGTACTCGGTGCCGCTGTACCACTTCGACGGCTCGCCGGCGACGGAGTACTACGGCCTCGACATCGGGCTCGGCCCGTTCGGCTCGGGCAACCCGGCCGACGACGGCGTGGGCTACGGCACCGTCATCTCGGTGAAGAAGGCCCTGTCCGGCAACACCGCAGCGCTGATCGAGGTCACCCCGCCGTCGGCGGGCTGATCGCGGCAGCCTGAACCGGCGAGGCGCCGGCCCCCTCGTGGGGTCGGCGCCTCGTCGCGTGCGGGGGTGGCCGACGGGCTCAGTCGCGACCGAGTGCCGCGGGCGCGAGCAGTCCGTCGAGCAGGCGCTCGATCCCCCAGGCGAACCGGGAGGCGGGGTCGTCCGCGAGCTCGCGCGTGCGATCGCCGAGCGGGAACGTCTCGGCGTCGTCCCAGAGCGTCGCCGATGCCGCGGTCGCGCCCGTCCCGTCGGCGGGCGTGGACCCCTCGCCCGCGCGGTCCTCGTCGGCGGCGTCGAACGCCACCGCACCGAGCACGTGGACGCGCACGGCGTGCGTCGCGCGGCCCGCCTCGACGGGGTCGAGTCCGGCATCGGCGAACGTCGCGAGCAGGC
>NZ_SDPL01000009.1 GCF_004135055.1 Agromyces binzhouensis
CGCGCCCACGGCCGGTGAGCCCACGGCCACCGGGACCACCAGCGCGGCGACCGCGACGAGGCCGATGGCCGATGGCCGTGCCCCGCTGCTCCGCCTGGGCCGGCGGTCGTGGTGGCGATGGCGGTGACTCGCCGCGGCGGCGGCTTCCGCTCGAACTCGGCTCAGGAACCTCTTCACACCAGTCATCGATCATCCTCACGCGCGTATCACCGCACCCCGAGGCTCCGCGAGCAGTCGTTCCCGACGCACAAGAGGTTCGGTCACCCAGTTCGCGGGCCACGGTATTGAGAGGTCGCCGACAGGCGCAAGGACCCGTTCAGGGGCCACCATGACGAACGCCCCGCATCACGGGGATGCGGGGCGTTCGGTTGGCGGTACCGGTGGGATTTGAACCCACGGTGCGCTTTCACGCACACAACTTTTCGAGAGTTGCACCTTCGGCCGCTCGGACACGGTACCGAGATCGATGATAGCGGCCTCCGCGCGAGGCGCCAAAACGAGGGGATGCCGCTAGCCGGCCAACTGCGCGACCACCACGTCGGCGTCCTCCCCGACGCCCATGAGCAGCGGCGACTTCCGCGTCCGGAGCCAGGGCACACCCACGAAGTACAGCCCGGGCACCGTGTCGCTGGCGCCGTCGTGCTGCTCGGGGAACCCGAGGTCGTCCACGAGGTCGGGCGATCCGATCCAGCCGTAGTCCGAACGGAACCCGCAGGCGACGATCACGGCGGAGAGCTCGTCGATGCGCGGCGGCGGGGCCGCGGAGATGGGCTCGCCGGGCATCTCGGGCAGGTCGGGCACCGGCACCCCGATCCGCTCCGCGGCCACGCGGACCAGGTGGCAGACCGCGGCCCAGCCCGCGTCGCCCGACGCGATCGCCTTCTCGAGGCCCTCGGAGACCACCAGCCGACCGGCCTCCACACCCCGCACACGTCCCGTGAGTCGGGCCCCATGGGCTGCGAGGGTGCGCAGGTTGAGGTCGTACCCGCCGCGCTGGCCGGTCACGAGCGGATTCGCGCCGAGTCGCGCGGCCGGGCTCGGCAGGTCGGCGGCCGTCTGCTCGAAGAAGCCCGCGTCGATCAGCCAGTCCACCCCGTCGCGGTCGCCGACCCGCCGCGGCATCGCGGGCGCGCGTCCCGCGGCGAGCACCACCTCCCGGCCCGCGAGCAGGAGCTCCTCGCTGATCTGCGCGGCGGTCTGCCCGCCCCCGATCACGAGGACCCGGCCACCGGGCACCGAGTCGGGCGATCGATAGGAAGCCGATCCGATGACCGGCAGGTGGACGGCGAGATCGTCGGCGATCGGCGGTCGCCGCTCGCGCTGGAACGCGCCGGTGCACGCCACGACCCGTCGGGCCCGGACCTCCCCCTCCGTGGTGTCGGCGACGAATCCCCCGTCGGTCGGGCGGAGGGCATCCACCCCGACGTGCTCGACCACGGGGGCGCCGAACGACTCCGCATAGGAGCGCAGGTGCGCGATGACCTCGGCCCGGGACAGGTATCCGGCCGGGTCGTCACCCCGGTACTCGCCACCGGGAAGGCGGATGGTGTGATTCGGCGTGACCAGGCAGAAGCTGTCCCAGCGCTCCGCCCACGCTCCGCCGGCTCGGTCGCGGTCGAGCACGACGTGGTCGACGCCGTTCGCCGTGAGCCCGTGACTGACGGCGAGACCGGCCTGGCCCGCACCGACCACGAGGACGTCCACGTCCGCGAGCACGTCCCAAGCCTAGGCGCGGAGCCGGCGCGCGCCCATGACCATGGTCCCGCCGCACGACGACCCCTCGACGGCGTCCGCCCAGCGACCGTTCAGACACCGGCCCTAGCGTCGCGCCATGGTCGAGGAACGTCCGCCCGGGGCATCCGTCATCGCCGCGCTGGTGCCGATCGCGCTCGTCGCCGGGGTCGTGCTCGCGGTCCGCGCGGCCTGGCGACGGTTCCGCGCGCGGATCACGGCGAACAGCCTCATCCTGAACGAGACCCTGCCCGTGCACTCGAAGTGGTGGCGCGACCACGCGAGGGTGCGGGGCGAGATCCTCTACGTCGCGCTCGGCGACAGCGCAGCCCAGGGCATCGGGGCGAGCCGCCCCGACCACAGCTACGTCGGCCTGCTCGCGCGACTCATCCGCGACACCACGCGGCGGAGCGTTCGCGTCGTGAACCTGAGCGTCTCCGGCGCGACGACGACCCTCGCCGTGCAGGACCAGCTGCCGAAGCTCGCGAAGCTCCGGCCCGACGTGATGACCGTCTCGATCGGCGCGAACGACATCGCGAAGTGGGATCCGGAGTCGTTCGAGCAGAACCTCCACACCATCTTCGCCGCCGTGCCGTCGCACGCGCTCGTCGCGGACCTGCCCTTCTTCTACTTCCCGCACAACGAGCGGAAGGTCGCGGTCGCGAACCTGATCCTCCGCCGGGTGGCGGCCGAGCACGGGCTCGAGGTCGTCCGGCTGCACCGGGAGACGCGCGTGCGCGGGTGGCGGCGCATCTTCACGCACTTCGCCAACGACTGGTTCCACCCCAACGACCACGGGTACCAGGTCTGGGCCGACGCCTTCCGTCCGGCGGTGCTGGCATCGCTCGCGGCACGGTTCCCCGCTTCGTCCGAACCGGTCAGCCCAGTCGCGACACGACTTCCTTGACCAGCGGCCATACGCGCTCGACGGAGCGGTGGTTCACCTTCTCCTCGGGCGAGTGCAACGCGTGCAGCTCGGTGCCGATGGAGATGATGTCGGCCACCGGGACACGTCGGCTGAACATGCCGAGCTCGAGCGAGCACTGCGAGACCTCGACGGCCGGCTCTTCACCCAGGACGTCGCGGAAGGCCTGCGAGGCGACCGCCAGGAGGTCCGAGTCCGGGCGGTACGGGAACTCCGGCGCGTCGAGGCCGAACATCTCCGTGGCGACGCCGCCCCCGGCGAGTTCGACGAGCGCGCGGACGCGGTCGTAGAGCTCGTGCTTCCGCGATGTGAGTGCCGACGTGATCGTCGACATCAGGCGCACGCCCTGCTCGGTCGGACGAATGGTGCCGAGGTTGTTCGACGTCTCGACCCGGTCGTCCACGTGGAGATTCCAGCGGACCACGCCGTGCTGGATCAGCAGGGTGAGCGTCGTGAACCGCTGCGCTGCGGCCGAGGAGAAGACCCGCTCGGGGACGTCGGCCGCGCCGAGGTCGAGGCGGATGTCCGGGTCGGCGATGTCGTACTCGACGGCCAGGTCTACGCCCAGCTGCGACACTACGTCGGAAATGCCGTCGAGGTCCTCCGGGCGCGCGACGAGCACGACCTCGGCGTCCGCCGGGATGGCATTGTTCTGGGCGCCGCCGTACGGTGCCGCGATCCGCACGTCGAACCGGTTGGAGACGGCGAGCACGGCACGGGCGAGAACCTGCAGGGCGTTGGCCCGCTCGAGCTGGATGTCGAACTCGCAGTGGCCGCCCTTCAGGCCGCGCACCATCAGGAGCCGGGCGGCCGAGTGGGTCTCGGGCGCCGACTCGAACTCCGCGGGGATGTCGACGGTGAAGGTGACGTCGCCCGAGCACCCCGCGAGGATCTCCTTGTCGGTGATCCAGTTGAAGTCGATCATCCGGCGACCGCGCAGCTGGGTGGTGTCGAATTCCGCCGCTCCGCCCTTGCCGAGCTCCTCCATGGCCGTCAGCACGGCTTCGAGGGGCGGGTGGGGCAGATCGTCGGAGGCCAGCAGCGCGAGGATGTAGGACACGCCGATGCCGTTGTCGGCGCCGAGGGAGGTGCCGTCGGCCGTGATGTAGTCGCCGTCGACGACGAGGCGGATCGGATCGTTGACGAAGTCGAAGTCCACGCCCTCAGCCTTCTCGCAGACCATGTCGAGGTGGCCATGGAGGATGAGCGGGGCAGCATCCTCGAGCCCGCCCTGGCCGGGCTTGCGCACCAGGACGCAGCTGCGCTCGTCCTTGATCGCCTCCAGGCCGCGCGAACGGGCGAACTCGACCACCCAATCGGCGACCTGCGACTCGTTTCCCGACCCCCTCGGGATGCCGGCCAGGGTCTCGAAGTAGCCGAGCACCTCACGGGGCTCGAGGCCGTCCAGCACGCCCGTCTTCGTCGACGGCTGCTCTGCGGTGTGGGACATGTTGCTCTCTTTCTCTACTTGACGACGGCGCCGCGCGTGCGAGCCATCGTGAGGGCGACCACGACGATGATGACGAGACCGTAGACGAGATTCTGCGCCTGCGCATCCACCCCGATCGCGGTGGTCGCGATCGGGACGAGCGCCACGGTGAGGGCGCCGAAGATCACGTTGATCGGGTTCGCGACTCCGCCTGAGATGGACGTGCCGCCGAGGATCGCGGCGGTGATGGCGGGCAGCAGCAGGTCGCCGCCCGCGCCGGTCGCCGACGCCGATCCCGACTGGGCGATGATCGCGATGCTCGCGAGGCCCGCGGTGAAGCCGGACAGCGCGAACACGACGACCTTCACACGACGGTTCCTCACGGCCGAGAAGATCGCGCCGGACTCGTTGTTGCCGATCGCGGTCATCGCGAGGCCGAGCCGGGTGAACCGCAAGCCGGCCCAGAGCACGATCGCGAGCACCACGCCGATCCAGAACGTCATCGGGATGCCGAGGATCCCGCTCTGGTACAGCGCGGAGATCGCCTCGCCGTTGGCCGAGACGTACACCGTCGTCGAGCCGCTCAGCACGAGCGCCGCAGCTTGGAAGATGCCCAGCGTGCCGAGGGTCAGTGCGAAGGACGGCACCTGCGCATACGCGACGAGCAGGCCGTTCACCGCACCGAAGAGCGTCACGATGAGGAGCACCAGCAGCGGCGCGGCCGCTGCGAGCGGGGCGAGGAGGAATGCGAGCAGGATGGCGCCCAGCACCGCGATCGCCGCGTTCGAGAGGTCGATCGAGCCGATGTTCAGCACGAGTGCCTGCCCGAGGGCGAGCAGGAGGATGGGCGCGGCGGCCGCGGCGATGAAGGTCAGGCCGTTGCTGCCCAGGAACGTCGGCGTGAGCCCGGCCACGATCGCCAGCATCACCACGAAGATGACGAGCGGACCGGTGACCGCCCAGAGCTGGCGAGGACGCTTGAGCAGGCTCCGGCGTGAGGCGGGCGCCGTCTCAGGGGCGGCGGCCCGCTCCTTCGGAGGAGTGACGGTGTTCATGGCGCTCACAGCATCCTTTCGAGCAGATCGAGCGTGGATGGATCGTCGGTGGCGACGTCGAAGTGGCCGGTGACGACGCCGTCGCGCATGACGACCACCTCGTCCCCCATCTCGAGCGCCTCTTCGAGCGTGTCGGCGAGGAGGACGACGGCCGTGCCCTCGTCGCGTGCCCGGCGGATCTGCTCGTTCACCGTCTCGGCGGCGCCCGGGTCAAGGCCTCGGAGTGGATGGTCGAGCACGAGGACCCGCAGGTCCGGCGAGTTGAGCCACTTGGCGAGGACGACCTTCTGCTGGTTGCCGCCCGAGAACCGCTCGAGTTCCAGCGAGATGTCGTTCGGTCGCACGTCGAGCGCGTCGAACCATGTCCGCGCGACCTGGTCGCGCTTCGCGGGAAGGATCACGGGGCCCGCGGCCGCGGGTCCGGGGTGGGTCAGCGTCAGGTTCTGCGCAGCGGGGAGGCCGCCGACCATCCCCTCGACCTTGCGCTCCGCGGGCACGTACCCGACGCCGGCATTCGTCGCCTTGGCGATGGTCCAGCCTGCGGCCGGACGGCCGCCGAACGTCAGGGAGCCCGAGTCGAACGTCTCGGCCCCGAACAGGGCGCGCGACAGTGCCTCGCGACCGGAGCCGCTGGTGCCGACGATGACGGTGCAGCGGCCGGGGTGCACCGCGAAGGACACGTCGCGGAACTTGCCCTTCCGAGTCAGGCCCGACACCTCGACCGCCGGACGCGAGTCCGCGGCGATCGGACGGTGTCGGCGGTCCGGCGAGTGCATCTCGCGACCGACCATGAGATGGAACAGGTCGTCCTCGGTCACCTCCTCGGTGCGACGGTCGGCGATGAGTTCGCCATGGCGCATGACGACCACGCGGTCGCAGACGCGGAGGACCTCGTCGAGTCGGTGCGAGACGAAGATGACCGCGCCGACGTCGCGGAGCTTGCGCATCTCGCGCTCGAGGATCGCCGTCTCCTTGCGCTCCAGGAGCGAGGTCGGTTCGTCGAGGATGACGAGCGGCGTGGTGTTCCGAGACGGGTCCATGTGGATCGCGCGCGCGATCTCGACCATCTGGCGGTCGACGAAGGACAGGTCACCCACGCGCGTGCGCGGGTCGAGCTTCGAGCCGATCTTCTCGAGGGTCGCCGCCGCGTCGCGGTTCAGCCGTCGCCACCGGTAGAGGCCCAGACGCGAGACGCCGCCCGCACCCGGCGGGGTGTTCATCTCGATGTTCTCGGCGACGCTCAGGTTCGAGAAGAGCGACTGCTCCTGGTGCACCACGCCGACGCCGGCGGCGATCGCGTCGCGCGGTCCGCGGAGCCGGACGGGAGTGCCGTTGACCTCGATGGTCCCGCTGTCGGGCTGGTAGATGCCGGTCAGGATCTTCAGGAGCGTCGACTTGCCGGCGCCGTTCTCGCCGATCAGGCCGACGATCTCGCCGCGTTCGATCTGAAGCGAGACGCCCTTCACGGCGGCGATGGGACCGAACGAGATCCGGATGCCCTCGAGCTTCAGTACTGGAGGAGTCGTCGTGTTCACTTCGCCACTCGCAGACGGTCGCGCTGCGACCAAGCCGCAACGATGATGGCGGCGACCAGGATCGCCCCGGATACGCCGGACTGCCAACTCGGGCTGACGCCGGCGAGGATGAGTCCGTTGGTGAGCACGGTGAGGAGGAGGACGCCCAGCACGGTGCGCAGGACGCCGCCCTTGCCCCCGCCGAGCGAGGTGCCGCCGATGACCACGGCGGGGATGACCACGAAGAGCACGCCCGAGCCCACCGTTGCCGAGCCCGCGCCGAGCTTCATGGTCGCGATGATTCCGGCCAGGCCGCTGAGGGAGGCCGCGATGACGAAGACGACCGTCTTGACCCGAGCCACGGGGACTCCGTTGCCCTTGGCGATGGTCTCGTTGTCGCCGATGGCGTAGGTCACCCGCCCCAGGCGCGTGTACCTGAGCGTGAGGACGCCCAGGACGACGACGACGGCCGCGAGCCAGAAGGAGTTCGGCAGACCGAGCGTTGCGCTGCTCGCCCACCCGCCGACGGCCTCGTCGGTCAGCATCGGGACGATGCCGGAGCCGTACATGACCGTGGCGATCCCGAGCCCGACGTACCACATGCCGAGCGTGACGATGAAGGAGGGCACCTTCAGCCTCGTGAACAAGGCGCCGCTGGCGAAGCCGAGCGCCATCCCGATCGCGATCGCGCCGATCCACGCCCAGACGCCGAGGTCGGCCCCGCCCCGGCTGTTCGCCGACATCAGGATCCATGCCATGCCGGATGCGCCCATGACGCCCTCGACCGAGAGGTCGATCGAACCGAGCAGGATGACGAGCGTCGCGCCGACACCGACGATGAGCGGCACGGAGGCCTGGTCGAGGACGTTGCGGAGGTTCTCGAGGGTCGCGAACCGCGGGTTCAGGAGGGAGAAGACGATGATGAGCGCGACCAGCGCCGCGATCAGTCCGAGCGGCTCGGCGATGCCCCGGATGAAGCTGCGCCGGACCGTCTGTAGTTCGTGCTGACGGATGGCCGTGGTGTCCACGTTCTCCGTCTGCATTGTCGCGTTGACCATGGTGACCTCGCTGTCGGGATCTTGGATCTTGGGCGGGCTCCCCGGCCGCGGTCGCCGCGCGATCGCGGCCGGGGAGTGCTGGGTACCGGTCAGGGCAGGACCTCGGGGCCGCCGCTGACGAGCGGCATGGGCTCGGCGTCCCACGGGCCGTTCTCGATGAGCTCGTCGATGAACTTCGCCGGGGCGTCGGGCTCGTCGTACTGCAGGTAGTCCGGCAGCGTGTCGGGCGTGACGCAGCTGAGCTCGAAGAGGCTGTTCCGCTTCTCCTCGGGCAGTTCGGAGGGCACGATCTCACCGGTTGCCGCGAGGTACGCCGTGTAGAGGCCGACCGCCGAGGCCATGTAGCCGCGGTGGAAGGTCTCGCCGACGATGGGCTCGCCGGCCTCCATGGCCGCGATGGTCTCGGGATAGAGGCCGTCCGAGGCGAACTGGACCTCGTCGATCAGGCCCGCGTCCTTGAAGGCCTTCATGGAGCCGATCTGCATGCCGTCGTCGGCGCTCCACACGCCGTCGATGTCGTCGCCGTACTTGGTGATGAGCTGCTTCGAGTTGTCGAACGCGAGCTGCGGGTCCCAGTTGGACGGGCGCTCCTCGAGGATGGTGATCCCCGGGTAGTTCTCCTCCATCTCGGCGCGGAAGCCGGCGACGCGCGTCTGGCTCGTCGTGCTGTCCTGGACGCCGGGGAGCATGATGACGTTCCCCTCGCCTCCGAGCGCGTCGCCGAGCGCCTTGGCGTTGCAGCGACCCGAGTCGACGCCGGAGTGCTTCTGGAACGCCACGAAGTTGTCGCCGGCATCCCACGGCTCGTAGTCGTCCGGCTTGTTCCACCAGATGGTGACGAAGCCGCCGGCCTGCTTGACCGAGTCGACGATGGGCCGCACGACCGAGTTGTCGACCGTGTTGACGAACAGTACGACCTTCTTCCCCTTGGCGATGACGCCCTGGATCTTCGAGATCTGGGTTCCGGGGTCGCCGTTCGCGTCGACGATCTCGACCGGGATGCCGAGTTCCTCGCCGAGCGCCTCGGCACCCGTGATGTTGCCCTGGAAGTACGGGTTCAGGGTGTTGATCACGGAGGCGACGATCACGAGGTCCTCCTTCTGGAGGGGCTCGGACGAGCTCCCGGCGGCGCCGGCCGTAGTGGTGCAGCCGGAGAGCGCGAGCGCGAATGCCGCGCTGGCGGCCACGGCGGCGGTCGCGCGCCGAGCGATGCGGTTCAGGGACATCTTTGACTCCTGGTGGTGGTTGGGGTCACCTCGACGGTGACGCTGTGGTGGGTGGTGTCGGATGGTGCAGGGTGATGGTCGGGTGTGGTCGGTCGGCACCTGCGGAATCCGGTCGGGAGTCCGACGGTGCGCGTGCGGGCCGGCTCGTGGCCGGCGGGTTCAGTCGCGGAGGGTGCGGAAGAAGTCGCGCACGTCGGTCACATACGTCTCGGGCACCTCGAGCGGGGCGAAGTGGCCGCCCTCGGAGTGGACGCGGTACTGCCTGACGTCGAAGTACTTCTCGGTCCAGGTGTACGGGGGCTTGTAGATCTCGCCGGGATAGATCGAGACCGCGGTGGGCACGCCGACGACCGGGAACCGGTCGTGACTCGGCGTCCACGGGTTGCCGCGGCACTCCCAGTAGTAGCGGGACGAGGTGCCGCCCGTGTTGGTGAGGAAGTAGACGGCCGCGGTGGTGATGAGGTCCTCCTTGGGCCACACGCGCTCGAAGGCCTCGGTGCCGACGCCGCGTTCGGCGAGGCCCCAGAAGTAGCGCTTCTCGGTGATCCAGGCCAGCTGCCCGGCGGGCGAGTCCGCCACGAGCGCCGCGAGGGTCTGGGGCTTGGTGAGCTGGATCTCGCCGTAGCCGCTCTCGTTCTCGACGAACAGCTTCCCGCGCTCGAACCAACCGGCCTCCTCCTCGGTGTACTCCGACGCCGCCGGGAGACCCAGGATCGGGTCGAAGGCGACGCCTGCGGGCTGGTCGGGGTGGGTCGGCAGGTAGTGGCTCATCTGCGCGGGGAAGTGGGTGTAGACGCCGATGACGTCGTCCTCGTACTTGTGCCCGTGCTGCTGCGCGATGAGCGCGCCCCAGTCGCCGCCGGCAGTCGCGTACCGCTCGTAGCCGAGTACGTCCTTCATGAGGGCGTTCTCGAGGTCGGCGGTGTGCCAGAAGTTCCAGCCGGTCTCCCGGAGCGGCGACGAGAAGCCATAGCCCGGCAGGGAGATCAGCACGACGTCGAAGGAGTCCTCGGCGCTGCCGCCGAACTTCTCCGGGTCGGTCAGGGGCTCGATCACCTTGCGGACGTCCCAGAAGGTCCAGGGCCAGCCGTGGTGCAGCAGGAGCGGCATGGAGTTCTCGCCCTTGCCCTTCACGTGGATGAAGTGGAGCGGCACGCCCATGAGGTCGACCTTGAAGTGGGGCAGCTCGTTCATCCGCCGCTCGACATCGCGCCAGTCGTACTCGTTGATCCAGTAGTCGACGAGGGCGCGGTGGTAGGCCGTGTTGTAGCCGTAGCGCCAGTCGTCGTTCCCGAAGTCCTCGGGGAACCGCGTTCGCTTCAGCCGATCCATCATCTCGTCGAGTTGCTCGTCGGGGATGTGGATCGTGAACGGCGTCACCTGGGGGTGAGTCGACATCGGGAGAACCTCCTCGTTCATCCGGCGCATCGGGTGTGATGAATGTCTATTCAGTGCCTGACTTTCTATACAGTAGGCGCGGCGGTCGTGAATGTCAACACATCGTTCGGGGTCCTCCGAGCACGCGCCGCACGGCACCGACGACACCGACGGCACGCCGCTCGGGCGCATGCGACGGCCTGCCGGAACCGTGGAGCATCGGCGGGCGCGCGAAGGCCGCGTCGATCGACCGTGGGTCACCGACGCGCAGGGAGGCGTCGGCATCGACGCTCGGTCAGGCCACCGAGGCGACGTCGGATCCGGCGCCCGGGGCCGTCGGCCCGACGCTCGTCGGTCCGCTCCCGACGCGGCTCAGTGGCCGGACGCTCGCCTCAGGCGACCGACGCGTCCGGACGTGCGAGCAGGTGCTCGGCCGTGGCCGTGTCGGTGACCAGCACGTTCACCCAGCCACCGCGGAGGGCGGCGTGGATCGCCTCGTACTTGCTCGGGCCGCCGGCCACGCCGATACGTCGCGGCGCGCGCTGCAACTGCTCGAGCGTGACCCCGATCACGAGCTCGTCGAGTTCGGAGCGCACCGGACTGCCCTGGGCGTCGATGAACCGGAGGTTCACCTGGCCGACCGCGCCGAGTTCCATGGCCCGTGCGAACTGCGCCTCGCTGAAGAAGTTGTCGCCCGCCTCGAGCGGCGGCACGATGCCGCAGTGCCCGACGCCCACGAGCGCGATGTCCATGTGGTCGAGCTCCGTGAGCGCCGCGCGCGCATTGGAATCGCCCGCGAGGATGGCTTCGCGGACCCCGGGGGACGAGACGACACCCGGCACGCGGAGGAAGCGCGGCTCGGCTCCCGCGACCCGCGCGAGGCGCTGCGTCGCGACCGTCGCCTCCTGCTGGAGTGCGGGCGGACCGACGCCGCCGAGCATCTCGACGACGCTCGTCGCGGCGGACCGCGGGCCCGACCGCAACTCGGCCGCCATTGCGCGCAGGGATCGACTCCACGAGGTGAAGCCGATGACCGCGTCATCCAGCGGGAGCACCTCGATGATCGAGGCGACCGCGTGCCCGAGGTCGTCGGTGAGCTGGGACTCGTCCGCCGTGGCCGCGTCGACGACGTGGGCCTCGAGCAGTCCGTAGGTGCGTTCGAGCTGCTCCTCGAGGTCGGCGTTCAGCCCGTCGGGAACGACCACGACCGTGCGGACGATGCCGGCGGCCTCTGCAGCGCTCAGGAGCCTGGAGACGCGAGCTTGGGAGATGCCGAGCGACTTCGCGATCTCGGTCTGGCGCATGCCGTGCACGTGGTAGAGCCGCGCGACCTTCGTCATGACGCGGAGGTGGTCGAGTTCGCGTGCGACTGCGGCCATGGAGCCCCCTGACGACGAGACGAGCGGATTTCCATTCAATCTTTGCATGGATCGTCACCGACCGCACGAGGACGCGCGGCGTGGGGCGAGGGCGACAAGGGGTCTACCAAGCCCCGTCGAGGCGGAGCAGACTTGACATCATCACGGGCGACCCCTAGCATCCGAGCATTGATGAATGTTGATTCGTTCATCGCATATTGATTCACAAACTGAGTTTCGAGGGAGAAACCGCATGGTCGGGCGAACCGAGCGCCGCGCCGCCGCCCCGTACGACCTCATCGTCGTCGGTGCCGGCATCAACGGACTCGGCATCGCCCGCGACGCCGCCGAGCGAGGGCTCCACGTAGCGATCGTGGAGCAGGAGGACCTCTGCAGCGGCGTATCCGCGTGGTCCGGCCGGCTCGTGCACGGCGGCCTGCGCTACCTCGAGCACGGCGACATCGCACTGGTCCGCGAATCGCTGCGCGAGCGCGAGCGCCTCTTCCGCCTCGCCCCGCACCTCGTGAAGCCCGTACGGCTCATCATGCCGTTCTACGCACGCAATCGCCGCCCCTCCTGGATGATCAGGCTCGGGATGCTCGCCTACGACATCCTCTCCTTCGACAAGTCCGTCGCCTGGCACCGCATCCTGTCCGAGTCTGCGGTCCGCAGGCGGTTCACCGGCATGGCGGAGACCGGCCTGAGCGGTGCGGCGCTCTTCACCGACGGCCAGGTCGAATACGCCGAGCGCCTCTGCGTCGAACTCGCGATCGCCGCGGCGGGCGCCGGCGCCGACATCATCACGCACACCAGGGTCGAGGACCTCGTCCTCGAGGGCGGGCAGGTGGTCGGCGTCCGCACGGTCGACGACGACGGCGAACGCGCCGAGCTGCGCGCAGCGATCGTCGTCAACGCGGCGGGGCCGTGGGTCGACACCGTGGCGAAGGATGCCGCGGAGGGAGGCTCCGCGCCCTCCAGCCGAGCGCCACGGCTCATCGGCGGCTCGAAGGGCAGCCACATCATCGTCGACCCGTTCCCCGGCGCTCCCACCGACGTGGTCTACTACGAGTCGCAGTCGGACGGCCGCCTCGTGCTCGTCATCCCGTGGACGGGGCGCTACCTGATCGGCTGCACGGATCGCCTGTTCGATCAGGACCCCGACGCGGCACGGGCCGAATCCGATGAGATCGACTACCTCCTCACCGAGGCGAACGCCCTCATGCCCGACGCCGGCCTCACGGTCGACGACGTCCTCTACACCTATAGCGGCGTACGCCCGCTGCCGTACGCCCCGGGCATCCCCGAGTGGCGGATCCCCCGGAGCCACATCGTGTACGACCACGCGGACACGGGCCGGCCCGGGCTCTACTCGATCGTCGGCGGCAAGCTGACGACCTACCGCCAGTTGGCCGAGGACGCCGTCGACACCGTCATGAAGCGCCTCGGGCGCCGCGGACGCACGGTCTCGAAGGAACTGCCCTTCCCCGGCGCACGCTCGGCGGACCTCGAGGCGTTCCGGACGGCATTCCGGCGGACGAGCGGGCTGCCCACGGACACGGCGGAGCGCCTGCTCGGACTGTACGGCGTGCGAGCCGCGCGCGTGGCCGAGCTCGCGACGGCCGAGCCCGGACTGGGTGAGCGCTTCGACCCCGACAGCCCGGCCATCGCCGCGGAACTCGTGATGGCCGTCGAGGAGGAGTTCGCCCAGACGCTCACCGACGTCTTCGCGCGACGTTCCCTGCTCGCGTTCGAACCGAGCCACGGCCTGCGCGGCGCCGCCCGAGCGGCCGAGATCCTCGGCGAGCGCCTCGGATGGGACGCCGACGAGCGGCGGGCGCAGGTCGCCGGGTACGAGCGCTGGCTCGACCACCTCCGCGTCCCCGCGGTCGAACACGTCACCGGCTGATGCGCGGACACCGTACCGATCTGGAGGCCTCATGAGCGGTCGATACATCCTGGCCCTCGACGAGGGTTCGAGCAGCGCCCGAGCCGTCCTCGTCGACGAGCACGGCGAGACGGTGGCCGAGTCGTCGGAGCCGATCTCGCCGATCTTCCCGCGCCCCGGCTGGGTCGAACTCGACCCCGCCGAGCTCTGGGGCGCACTGGCCCGGTCGATCGCCCGCACGATGGCGAGCGCCGGCGCGACCGCCGCCGACGTCGCCGCGGTCGGGCTCACGACCCACCGCGAGACGAGCGTCATCTGGGATCGCGCGACCGGCCGCCCCGTGCACAACGCCGTCATGTGGATGTCGAAGCAGACCGACGACATCGTGAACGGATGGTCCGCAGCGGGGCTCGACCCGGAGTTCCGTCGGCGCACCGGGCTCCGCAACGATTCGTACTTCTCCGCCGGCAAGGTCGCCTGGCTGCTGGAGCATGTGCCGGGCGTGCGTGCCGACGCCGAACGGGGCCGGCTCGCCGTCGGCACGGTCGACACGTGGCTGCTCTGGAACCTCACCGGCGGGACCGTGCACGCGACGGACCCGAGTTCGGCCTCGCGGACCGCGCTGCTCGACCTCTCCGCGGCCCGTTGGGACGAGGAGTTCTGCGACCGTCTCGGGATCTCGACCGCGCTGCTTCCCGAGGTCCGGCCGTCGGACGCCTGGTTCGGCGATCTCGCCCCCGGGATCCTGCCGGGACCGATGACCCATCCCGTGCCCGTGCGCGCCATCCTCGGCGACCAGCAGGCCGGGCTCTTCGGGCAGGCGTGCCTCGGGAAGGGCTCGGCGAAGAACACCTACGGCACCGCCGGGGTGCTGACCGTGAACGTGGGCGACCGTCCGCAGGTGATGCCCGGCATGACGAGCAGCGTGGCATGGCAGTTCGGCGACCGGGTCGTCTACGAGGCCGAGGGCGTCGTGTTCCACTCGGGTCAGACCCTCCAGTGGCTTCGCGACCGACTCGGAATCCTGCCCCACGCGTCGCGCTCCGAATCGATCGCGCAGAGCGTGGACGACAACGGGGGCGTGTACTTGGTCCCGGCGTTCGCGGGCCTCTGCGACCCGTACTGGGACCGCGACGTGCGAGCGACCATCGTCGGGCTCACGCTGGACACCGACGCCGCCCACGTCGTGCGGGCCGCCCTGGAGTCGATGGCGTACCAGACCCGCGACAACATCGACGCCCTCGAGCGCGGCGGGCTCCGCATCCCCGAACTGCGCGTCGACGGCGGTGCGGTCGCGAACGACTTCCTCTGCCAGTTCCAGGCCGACATCCTCGGCATCCCCGTCGACCGCCCGCGCGGGGTCGAGCGGACCGCGCTCGGCGTCGCCCACGTGGCGGGCGCCGGGGTCGGGATGTGGACCCTGGAGGAGATCGCGGCGCGCTGGGATCGCGATCGCCGATTCGAGCCGCGGATGCCCTCGGACGAACGCGAGGAGCTCTACGACGGATGGCGAGCCGCGGTCGAGGCGGCGCGGTCCATTCCCGCGCGCCGTCGTCTGGACGCGCCCGTTCCCGTGGCCTGACCGAGGCGCGTCGCAGCTCCGTCGACCCGTGAGGTTCATGGACTCGAAGCGCCGTGGGAGCTTCAGGAGGCGGCCGACGCGGCAGCGATGAGCGCCTCATCCAGCTCGAGCCGACGCGTCGGCCCGACGAGGTGGCGTGCGATCGACGCGATGAGGGCATCCTCGTCGACGCCGGGGCGTTCGCTCGCGACCGACCCGAGGGTCTCGGGATCCCAGTCGAACGAGAGTGCGGCGTTGACGTCGACCAGCACCTCGCGCAACGCGTCCACCGCGCCGAGCGGCAGGGCGGCGCTGAGCAGTCGCGCGCCGCGGACCCTCCGCTGCGCCGTGCCGACGAGCTTCACCGCGCCACGCGCATTGACGCTGTGCTCCCCGGGACAGTACTCCCGGGGCACCGGCCCGAGCGCCGCTTCGACGCCGACCTCCCTCAGCGCCTGGACGAACGCGGTGCCCGCGTCGATGAACGCGGCCCGGTGGTCGAGGCGGCCGAGCGGCTCGGCGGTGATGAGGTCGACGACGATGCACGTCGGATCGTAGGCGACCGCGCGGCCGCCGGCGGGCCGGATCGCCGGTTCGAATCCGCGCGACCGGGCCGCCGACTCGGCCTCGGCGAAGGCGGGCAGGTTCGCCTCGCGGCGGCTGAAGGCGACGGTCGGGAGCGGCCGATACACGCGCACCAGCGGACCGCGGAGGGCGCTGGCCGCGACGGCGTGGAGCAGGCGCAGCGAGTCCTCGAACGCCGCACCCCCGGGCCGGGGGGCGGCGTCGAGGATCAGCGAGGCCGGGGCGTCGATGGAGTTCACAGATTGATCATGTGCCCTGCGAGGCCGTGGAGCGCCTCCTGAATGCCCTCGCTCAGCGTGGGATGGGTGTGGACGTTGCCGATGAGCTCGTCGATCGTGAGCCCGCTGCGCTGGGCGAGGGTGAGCTCTGGCAGCAACTCCGACACGTCGTGGCCGACCAGGTGCCCGCCGACGAGGGTCCGACTGGACCCGTCGGCGATGAGCTTGACGAAGCCGCTGCTGTCGCCGAGCGCGTGGGCCTTGCCGTTCGCGACCAACGGGAACGTCGCGACGAGCACGTCGTCGACGGCGTCGCGGGCCTGCTCCTCGGTCAGGCCGAAGCTCGCCGCCTGCGGTTGGCAGAAGGTGGCGCGCGGCATCATGCGGTGGTCGCCCACGCCCGCCGGCTCGAGGCCCGCGATAACCTCGGCGGCGACCACGCCGTGCGCTTCGGCGACATGCGCGAGCGGCATGATGCCGGTCACGTCGCCGATCGCGAAGATCGTCGGCGCGCTGGTGCGCTGCAGGGCGTCCACCTCGATGGCGCCACGCTCGGTGAGCTCCACCCCGGTGTGCTCCAGGCCGTAGCCGGTCACCCGCGGTGCGAACCCGATCGACACCATCACCCGTTCGGAGACGACCTCGGCCGCGGTTCCGGCAGCGTCCGCGTAGCGCACCGTGACCGCGTCGTCGGTCTCGTCGACAGCCGTGACCGTGGCGCCCGTCGACAGACGCACGCCGATGCGCCTGAGCTGCTTCGCGATCTCCTTCGAGACGTCGGCGTCCTCGAGCGGGAGGACGCGGTCGAGTGCCTCGATGAGCGTCACCTCGGCGCCGAACGAGCGCAACAGGTAGGCGAACTCGACGCCGATCGGGCCGGCGCCGATGATCGTGATCGAACCCGGTACGCGGTCGGCGAGGACCTGCTCCTCGTACGTCACGACGCGGCCGGATCGCTCGAGACCGCGCAGCATGCGCACCTCGGAGCCCGTGGCGACGATGGCGTGCCCGAAGCGGATGCGGCGCACGCCGGCGCCATCCACCACCTCGATGGTCTCGTCGTCGACGAACGAGCCGTGACCGTGCACCTGGGTGATGCCGTTCTTGCGCATCAGGTAGTGCACGCCCTTCGCGCGGCCCTCGCTGACCGCGCGACTGCGGGCGAGGGCGGCGCCGTACTCCAGGCGGACCTCGCCGACGATGCCGAAGTCGGCCGCGTGCCGACCGATCAGCTGGGCGAGTTCCGCGTTCCGCAGCAGCGCCTTCGTCGGGATGCAGCCGACGTTCAGGCACACCCCGCCCCAGTACTCGCGCTCGACGACCGCCGCCGACAGGCCGAGCTGGGCGGCACGGATGGCGGCGACGTAGCCGCCTGGGCCAGCGCCGAGCACGACGACGTCGAACCGGTCGGCACCCTCGCGCGCGGACGGTGCGGCCGTCACGAGCCGAGCGGGGCCGCGAGCTCCCCCACGAGCGCGTTCAGGAACTGCGCTCCCGTCGCGCCGTCGAGCGCCCGGTGGTCGCAGGTCAGCGTCAGGTCGGCGATCGGACGCCACAGGGGGCCGTCGGGCCCCATCACGTGCCGCTGCGTCGTCGCGCCGACCGCGAGGATCGCGGCCTGCGGCACGTTCAGGATCGCGTCGAATCGAGCGATGCCCATCATGCCGAGGTTCGAGATGCTGAACGTGCCGCCCGTGATGTCCTGTCGGGTGAGGGCGCCCTCCCGCGCTCGGCCCACGACGTCGGCGCGCCGTTCCGCGAGCGAGGCGAGGTCCAGCGCCTCGGCGTCGTGGATGACGGGGACGGTGAGCCCCTTCGGACCGGCCACCGCGATGCCGACGTGGGCGTTGGGGAAGACCGTGACCTCGTGCTCGCCCACGTGGGCGTTGACCTCGGGGACCGCCATGAGGGCCCGCGCGGCCGCCCGGACGAGCACGTCGGTGACCGTGGCACCGGGCGACACGGCCTTGACCCGTCCGACCTCCGTCATGTCGGCCTCCACCGTGAGGTGGAAGACCGGCGCCTGCCAGGCCTGCACCATGCGGCGTGCGGCCGTCCGCCGGATGCCGGTGAGCGGCGTCGACACCCCTTCGGCGAGCGCGGGAGCAGCCGTGCTCACGATGCGACCAGCACGGGCTCGGCTGCGGACAGCGCGGACGCGCGCCCCGCGCTGCCGTACTCGCGCATCTTCTCGACGGTCGCGTCGATCATGAGCCTCCGGCCCTCGGCCATCGCGTCCTCGAACTGGCGGTCACCGGTCGCCCACGTGGCCTCGATGCCCCGGCGGAAGGCGTGGCGGAGGTCGGTGTCGGCGTTGAGCTTGTGCACGCCCGCCGCGATCGCCGCCTGCAGCTGGTCGACCGGCACGCCGGATGCGCCGTGCAGCACGAGCGGCACGTCCGTGGCGTCGCGGATCTGCCGGACCCGCTCGATGTCGAGCGGCTGGGGTTCGGCGCCGGTCACGCCGTGCATGACGCCGGCCGAGATGGCCAGGAAGTCGACACCGGTCTCCGCGACGAAGCGTTCGGCCTCCTCGACCTTCGTGTAGTGCTGGGACCAGTCGATGGATTCCGCCGCATCGGGGATGCTGCCGAGCTCGGCCTCCACGGGGATCCCGAAGGAGTGGGCGACGGTCACGACGTGGCGGGTCGCCGCGATGTTCTCCTCGAAGTCGAGGTGCGAGCCGTCGAACATGATCGAGTCGAAGCCGAGGCGGATCGCCTCGAACACTTCCTCGTAGGTGCCGTGGTCCAGGTGGATCGGCACCCGGGTCCCGGACCGGTCCAGCTCGTGGCGCACCATCCGGTACGCCTCGGCGAGGCCGAGGTGCGGGACGATGGCCCGGCCGATCTGGAGGAACACGGGCGCCTCGGCGAGCTCGGCGGCCCGGATCAACGCCTGCGTGGTCTCGGGGTTGTGCATGTTGAAGCCGCCGACGGCGTATCCGCCCTCCCGGGCGGCGGCCACGATGGCGCGGGGGTCGACCGTGCTCATGGGCTGGTCTCCTTCCGTTGGATGTTGCGGTGACGTCCTCGTCACCGTGCTTGGGGGTGTCTGACGGGTGTCCGCTGGGGCCTACGCGGTCTCGATGATCGCGACGACGGTGCGCACCTCGACGGCCTCGCCGGCCGGGACGAGGATCTCGGCGAGCGTGCCGGTCGCGGGCGCCTCGAGGGTCTCCTCGACCTTCTCGGCTTCGACCTCGGCCAGTGGTTCGTCCTCGACGACCGCGTCGCCGACGGCCTTCAGCCACTCGATGATCGAGCCTTCGCTCATGCCCATGCCCCACTGGGGCAGCAGGACCTCGATGCGTGCCATGGTTCCTGTTCCTTCCGTTTTCGGTCGTGTGCCGGGCTAGCGCGGTGCGAGCGCGAGCTCGGCCTCGGTGGGTGCGGGAGCGAAGCCGGCGACCCGACGGATCGCCGCCCCGATCGTGGTGCGGTTCGGGTACATCTGCTTCTCGAGTGCCGGGCTGAACGGGATCTGCATGTCGGGCGCGGTCACGCGCACGATGGGCGCCTTCAGCGCGTCGAAGACCTCCTCCGAGACCAGGGCGCTGATCTCCGCCGCGGCGCCGCAGGTGCGGTGCGCCGGTTCGGCGACGACGAGTCGGCCGGTCTTCGCGACCGAGCGCAGGATGGCGTCCCGGTCGAGGGGGACCAGCGTGCGCGGGTCGATGACCTCGACCGACAGTCCCTCCGCGGCGAGCTCCTCGGCCGCGGCCAGCGACTCGGGGACGGAGCTCGAGACGGCGACCACGGTCACGTCGGTGCCCTCGCGCGCCACCCGGGCCTGGCCGAGCGGGATCCAGAACTCGTCCTCCGACACGTCCTCCTTGGCACCCCAGAGGATGCAGGCCTCGAAGGTGAGGACCGGGTCGTCCGAGTCGATCGCGGACCGGAGCAGGCCCTTCGCATCGGCCGGCGTCGCCGGGGCGATGATCTTCAGGCCCGGCACGTTCATGAACATCGGGTACGGGCGGTCCGAGTGGTGGGCGCCAGTGTTGAGCCCGTAGAACATCGCCGAACGGAACACGACCGGCATCGACGCCTGGCCGCCGAACATGTACCGGTTCTTCGCGACCTGGTTCACGAACTGGTCCATGGCCATGTAGAGGAAGCTCGAGTACGACAGGTCGACGATGGGGCGGAGCCCGGTCATCGCCGCGCCGGCGGCGGCACCCACCATGCTCTCCTCGGAGATCGGGGTGTTGCGGATCCGGTTGCGCCCGTACATCTGGACGAAGTCGCCCTTGTCGGTGCGGGTCTTGCCGCCGCCGGTCGTGCCGTAGACGTTGGCCTCGACGTCCTCGCCGAAGATGATCACGCGCTCGTCGGCGTCCATCGCCTCGCGCTGTGCGGCGCCGATCGCGCCGAGGTAGCTCATGACGGTCATGCTGCGTACTCCGTGTCGGTATAGAGGTCGTCGAAGGCGACCGAGGGGTCGGGGAAGGGGCTGGCGTCGGTGAAGGCGACGGCGTCGTCGACCTCCTGGAGGACCTCCGCCTCGAGGGCGTCGAGGTCGGCGGGGCTCACCCCGATGCCCTCGAGGTGCTCGCGGAAGAGCAGGATCGGGTCCTTCTTGAGCCAGGCCTCGCGCTCGTCGGCGGGGCGGTAGTCGGTGCCGAGTCGCAGGCCCTCGGAGTGCTCGTTGTACCGGTAGGTGACGACCTCGACGAGGCTCGGCCCCCCGCCCGAGCGGGCGAGCGCTGCGGCCTCGGACACCGCCGCGTGCACGGCGAGCACGTCTTGGCCCTCCTCGACGCGGACGCCGGGCATCCCGAACCCGGCCGCGCGCTCGGCGATGACGCCGGAGGTCACGGTGTGGGCGGGCGTGCTCAGCGCATACTGGTTGTTCTCGCAGAGGAACACGACGGGCAGCTTCCACACGCCCGAGAGGTTCATCGACTCGTACAGCACGCCCTGGTTGGCGGCGCCGTCGCCGAAGAACGCCAGGGCCACCTGGTCGCTGCCGCGTACGCTCGCGCTCAGCGCAGCGCCCATGGCGATCGGGATGCTCGATCCGACGATGCCGGACTCGCCCAGGCTGCCGACCGAGAAGTCAGCCAGGTGCAGCGAGCCTCCCTTGCCCTTGCAGACGCCGGTCGCCTTGCCGACGAGCTCGGCCATGAGCGGTCCGAGCGGCGATCCCTTGCCGATCGGGTGGCCATGGCTGCGATGGTTGCCGGTCATGTAGTCGCCGTCGCGCAGCGCCATGGTGGCGCCGACGACCTGGGCCTCCTGGCCGATGCTGGTGTGCACCGTGCCCGGGATGTGCCCGCGCTTGACCATCTTGGACGCGCGCTCGTCGAAGGCGCGGATGCGCAGCATCCGTCGCTGCATCTCGAGCTTCGTCTCGGTGGACAGGTCTTCCATGCGAAGATCCCCCTTCTCCGGCTGGTCGCCGGTCATGATCTCGGGTCGGTCGGGTCGGGACCGGGCGTTCCGGCAGGCGGGACCAGCCGGTCGATTCGGTCGAGGATGTAGGTCGGGCGGAACTCGACGGGCGTGTCGCGCACGTCGTCGATGCCGCTGTCGCCCGTGAGCACGAGCGCCGAGTCGATGCCCGCGTTGACGGCCATGCGGACATCGGTGGCGAGCCGGTCGCCCACCATGACGGCGTCGGCGAGGTCGATGCCGAGGGCGTCGATCATCACGCGATCGGGCTTGCCCGCGTTCACGCGGCAGGTGACGCCCGTCGCGGCTTCGATGGCCGCGACGATCGCGGCGGCGTCCGGCTCGCCGTGCCCGCCCGGGAACGGGCAGTACCGGTCCGGGTTCGTCGTGATCAGGAAGGCACGTCGGTGATGCCAGATCGCGTCGAATGCGACCTGGAGCTTGCGGTAGTCGAACTCGCGGTCGTAGCTGGCGATGACGATGTCGATCTCTGCCGGGTCGTCGGAGATGCGGATGCCGGCGGCCTCCAGCGCGCGCACGAGTGGCGGTTCCGCGATCGGGAAGACGGTGGCGTCGGGGTGGTTGGCGGTGAGCCAGGCCACCGTGCTGACGACGGTGTTCACGATGTCGCCGAGCTCGACCTGGAGTCCGAGCCCGCGCAGCTTCGCCAGGTACATCTCGGGATCGCGCGTCGGGTTGTTGGAGAGGAACACGATCCGGGCTCGAGCGGCGCGCAGCGCCGTGATCAGCTCGGCGGCGCCGGGCAGGAGCTGGTCGCCGAGGTAGACGGTGCCGTCGAGGTCGAAGAGGTAGGCCGAGTACCGCCGAACGGGCGCGGTGAGCCGGGCCTCGAGGTCACGGTCGACGAGGGTGGTCATGCCGCGGCTCCCTTCAGGAGGGGGAAGACGGGGCGGAGCGCCGGGTAGACGGCCCGGTACGCGGCGTAGTGGTCGTCGTAACGCCTCGCCGCCACCTCGTCGGGCTCGAAGCGGGCGCCCATGGTGGTCATCGCGGCGGCTGCGGTCGGGATGTCGGCGTGGAGGCCAACCCCCGCGGCGGCGAGGATGCCGGCGCCCAGCGCGGTCGCCTCGTCCTGCCCGGCCAGCACGACCGGGCGCCGGACGATGTCGGCGATCAACTGGCACCAGAAAGGGCTGTGCGACCCGCCGCCCATCGCGACGAACTCCGCCACCGGCTCCGCCTGGTGGCGCTCGGCCTCCTCGACGCAGAGGCGCAACTCGAAGGCGATCCCCTCGAGGATCGCGCGGTAGATGTGCGCCCGGCCGTGGACGCCCGCGAAGCCGACCATGACCCCGCCCGCGTGGTGGTCCCAGTAGGGGGTCAGTGCGCCATTCCAGTACGGCACCACGACGAGGCCGTCGCTGCCGAGCGGCACCTCGGCTGCGCGCGCCTCCCAGTACTTCTCGAATCCCTCGGTGGGGCGAGCCCGCTCCTCCGACGGCCCGAGGATGGTGTCGGCGAACCAGGTCACCATGTAGGTGCCAGCGCCGATGAAGAGTTCGTAGTCGAACGTGCCGGGGACCGCGCCGACGAGCGCCCGGTACGCGCTGCTCGGCTCGTACTCGCGGTTCACGGTCCCCGCGATGAGGCCGGTGCCGAGGTTCAGGTACGCCCGACCGGGCTCGGCGATGCCGGCCCCGAGCCCGGCGCACTGGCCGTCCCCGGCGCCGGCGATCACCGGCAACCCGACCGGGAGTCCGAGCTGGCCGGCCGCCGCGGGCTTCAGCGCGCCGATCTGGTCGCCGGGCGCGTGAAGTGCCGGCAGCACGCTGCGCTCGAGTCCGACGGCGCCGAGCAGTTCGTCGCTCCAGTCGCCCGTCGAGAGGTCGATGAGCCCGAGCGGGTCGGCGCTCGCCGTGGACGTCGCCCAGAGTCCGGTGAGCCGATGCACGAGGTACGCGTGCACGTCGACGACGTGACGCGTCGCCTCGAGCACCCACGGCTCGTGTCGAGCGATCCACAGCAGCTTGTACCAGCCGGGCGTCGGGTTCACGGGCTTGCCGGTCAG
This sequence comes from Agromyces binzhouensis, assembly GCF_004135055.1. Classification (GTDB taxonomy): domain Bacteria; phylum Actinomycetota; class Actinomycetes; order Actinomycetales; family Microbacteriaceae; genus Agromyces; species Agromyces binzhouensis. The sequence goes on from NZ_SDPL01000009.1 coordinate 23,348, forward strand.
GCGGTGCACCCGCTCGGTCCCGTACTGCTCGACCTCCGCGCTCGCGCGCGAGTCGAGCCAGAGCATCGCGGGTCGGATCGCGTCGCCGTGCGCGTCGAGGCAGGCGAACGTCTCCCGCTGGTGGGTCACGGCGATGGCCGCGATCCGCGCCGCGTCGACGGTCGCGAGCGCCTCTCGGATCGCCGCCGCGGTCGCGGTCCACCACGCACGCGGTTGCTGCTCGCCGTGGCCGGGGGCCGGCACGCTGAGCTCGAGTGATGCGCGCCCCTCACCGGCGCGTCCGCCCGCGGTGTCCCACACGATGGCCTTCGCGCTCGTCGTCGAGCAGTCCACGGCCAGGACCAGGTCGGCGCTCATGCTCGCACCGCCTCGGTCGCGGAGCGGGCGCGGGCGAGCACCTCGTCGACGTCGTCGTCGGTCCACCAGCCGAGCAGATCGAGCAGGTCGACGATCGTGAACCGGTTGCGCATCCGATGGCATCCGGAGACGGCCCATCTCCAGAGGTCGTCATCGACCCAGGGGCTCAGCTCGGCGGGGCGCGAGGCGGCGCCCGCGCCGCGCAGCGCACTCGCCAGCGCGCCGGCCGTGGCGA
>NZ_SDPL01000090.1 GCF_004135055.1 Agromyces binzhouensis
TGGCCGCGATCGCCGCCGTCATCGGCCTCGCGGCCGGGGTCTCCTCGACCGTGCCCGCCGCGATCGCCGGGCCCGCGAACCTCATCCCGACGGGCCCCGGCCACAGCCTGCTCCTCGCCGGCCTCGGCGTCGGCTCCGGCTGGGGCGACCTCGTCGCCCTCGTCATCTACGCCGCGATCGGCGCGGCGCTCGTGGTCGTCGGGGTGTCCCGGCACCGCACCGCCGCCGGCTGAGCCGGCGCAGCGGGAGCGGTCAGCGCTCGGCCGCGGGCTCCGGAGGCACCGATGCCGACGCCTCGAGCGAGCGGATCAGGCTGCGCGAGTCCCACGGCCCGATGTGCCGGCGACCGTTGACGAAGAACGTCGGCGTCGAATGCAGGTCCATGAACTCGGCGTCGATCTGGTCGTCCTCCACGCGGCGCACCACGGCGGGCGACTGCAGGTCCTCGAGGAACCGGGGGACGTCGAGGCCGATCTCCTCGGCGTAGCGGCACAGGTCGTCCGTCTCCAGCGCGTCCTGGTGCTGGAAGAGCGTGCGCGCCATCTCGAGGAACCGGCCCTGCAGCGCCGCCGCCTCGTACGCCTGGGACGCGAGCTTGGCATGCGGGTGCACGCCCTCGAGCGGCAGGTGCCGCCAGACCCAGCACACCTCGTCGCCGAAGCGCCGGATCACCTGGTCGATCGAACCGGTCGCGCGGCTGCAGAACGGGCACTCGAAGTCGCCGTACTCGACGATCTGGTAGGGCGCGTCGGGGCGCCCCCGGTAGTGGTCGCGCTCGGGGTCGAACGGCCGGGCGAGCACCTTGCCGACCGCCTTCGGCGGATCCAGGCGATCGGCGATGGCGAAGATCGCCCACCCGAGCGCGAAGGCGACGAGGGATGCCGTCAGCACGCCGACCCGTCCGTGGTCCTGCAACTCCCCGTCGGGGAGCGCGATCCCGACGATGAACAGCGAGATGGTGAACCCGATGCCCGACAGGGCCGCGCCGCCTGCGACGCGCGGCATGCCGAGTCCCGGCGCGAGCCGGCCGATGCCGGTCGCACGCACGATCGCCGTCACCGCCGTGATGCCGACGAACTTGCCCACGACGAGGCCGGCGATGATCGCCCACGTGAGCGGCGAGGCGAAGGCCGAGGCGAGCGTCTCGGCGTCGAGGTGCACGCCCGCGTTCGCGAGCGCGAAGATCGGCAGCACGAGGAACGCGATGTACGGGCCCCATTCGGCCTGCAGCCGGTCGTTGATCGACAGCGACTCGCGGAGGCTCCGGTTCACCGCGGCCGCGTACTGGGCGCTCGGCGACTCGCGGAACGCGCGCGTGAGCTCCTCGGTCCGCTCGACCTCGGTCCGGCGCGGCGGGAACACTGGGATCAGCAGCGCGACCGCGACGCCCGCGAGGGTCGGGTGGATGCCGGCCATGGCGATCGCGACCCAGAGCGCGATGCCGAGCACCCCGTAGGCGAGGCCGCGCCCGGCCCGCAGGTACCGCACGAGGGCGATCGCGACCATGAGCACGGCGGCGATCGCGAGCGGAACGAGGTCGAGCCCGGTGTTGTAGAAGATGCCGATCGCGAGCAGCGCCCCGACGTCGTCGACCACGGCGAGCGTGAGGAGGAACGTGCGGAGCCGGGCCGGGAACGGCGGACCGATGATCGCGAGGGCGCCGAGCAGGAACGCGGTGTCGGTCGAGATCACGACGCCCCACGCGCTGAGCTCACCGGTCGGCAGCGCGATGACCACGAAGAGCAGGGCGGGGATCACCAGTCCGGCGATCGCCGCGACGATCGGCACGATCGCGCGCGAGCGGTCGGTGAGCTCGCCGATCGTGAACTCCCGCTTGACCTCGAGGCCCACCACGAAGAAGAACAGCGTCATGAGCCCGTCGTTCACGACGTCGTGCAGCGTGGCGTGCATCTGCCATCCGCCGAGGCCGATCTCGAGTTCGGTCTCCCAGAACGCCTCGTAGGTCCAGCCCCACGGCGAGTTCGCCCAGAGGATGGCGAGCACGGTGCCGGTCAGCAGCAGCGCGGCCGCCGATCGGTCGGTCGAACCGCGGCGCAGCCGCACCTTGCGACGGGCGGGGCTCGTCGTGGTGTCGGGTGCGGAGACAGGCGCACTCATGCGCCAATGCTAGGGGCGGATGCCCCGCGCACGGGAGAACCTCGGACTCCGGCGTCCGACCCCGTTCGGGGGCCGAACGCGGGAGGACTCAGATGAAGAGCGTCGTCCCGGACTTCTCCGCCTCGCCGAGGAAGGTCGCGACGCCGCCGAACTCGATGTCCTCCAGCAGGTCGGTCTCGGCGATGCCGAGGAGGTCCATCGTCATGGTGCACGCGATGAGCCGCGCCCCGCCCTCGCGTGCGGCGGTCATGAGCTCGGGGACCGACTGCACGTCGTGCTCCTTCATGACGTGCTTGATCATCGCCGGGCCGGCGCCGGCCATGTTCATCTGCGAGAGCGGGAGCCGGTCGGGCCCGGAGGGCATCATCATGCCCATCATGCGCTCGAGCGCGCCGTGCTCGCGCTTCGGCGCGTGGTCCCGCCGGAGCGCGTTCAGCCCCCAGAACGTGAAGAACATCGACACCTGCTGCCCCATGGCGAGGGCGCCGTTGGCGATGATGAACGCGGCGAGCATCTTGTCGAGGTCGCCGGAGAACACGACGAACGACGTCTGGTTCTTCCGCTCGACGACTGCCGTGGCCCCGGATGCCGCTGCGCCGCCCTTGCGGAAGGCCGCGACGTAGCCCGGCCCGTCGGGCGTCATGGAGAGCAGTTCGTGCCCGTGGCTCGCCGCCCAGGCGGGGCCGTCGCTGACGAACCCCGGGTCGGAGACGCGCACGACGACCTCGTCGCCCGCGGCGAGGTCGCCCATCGTCGCCGAGAGCCGCATGATCGGGCCGGGGCAGGCGAGCCCGGTGCAGTCGAGGTCGACCGACCTCCCCGTCCCCTTGGTCGCGGCGATGAGGTCGACCGCCTCGGCGTAGGCGATCTCCGGCGGCGGCGCGACGGTCGAGGCCGGCTCGACCTCGTGCCGGAATCGGAAGGTGTTGGATCCGCCCGAGAGCGTCGCGACGTCGGCGAAGCCGCGCTGCACGAGCAGCCGGTAGGCGAGGTAGCTGCGGAACCCCACGGCGCAGTAGAGGCGGACGGGCACCGTCCGGTCCCAGTCCTCGCTGGCCCCGCGCAGCGTCGCCAGCGGCACGTTCTCGGCACCGGGGATGTGCCAGATGCCGAACTCCTCGGGTGTACGCACGTCGACGAGCCGCGTGCCCTCCACCCGCTCGGGCCAGTCGCTCGCGTACCAGAGCACGAGGTCGCCCTGCAGCACGTTGCTCGCCACGAAGCCGGCCATGTTGACGGGGTCCTTGGCCGACCCGAACGGCGGCGCGTACGCGAGCTCGAGCTCCTCGAGGTCGTGCACCGTGCCGCCGAGGCGGATGGCCGTGGCGAGCACGTCGAGCCGCTTGTCGACGCCGTCGAACCCCGCGACCTGGGCGCCGAGGATGCGCCCGTCGCCCGGTGCGAACAGGAGCTTCAGGTGCATCTGCGCCGTGCCCGGGTAGTAGCCCGCGTGGCCGGACGGGTGGATGTGGATCGCGCGGTACTCGATGCCCTCCGCCAGGAGCTGGCGTTCGGTGGCGCCCGTGCCGCCCGCGACCATGTCGAACACCTTCACGATCGACGTGCCCTGCGTGGAGCGGTACTCGGTGTCGCGCCCGCAGATGTTCTCGGCCGCGACGCGCGCCTCGCGGTTCGCGGGGCCGGCGAGCGGCGTGATCCACGAGCCCGGGAGCACCGTGTGCGGGGTCTCGACGGCGTCGCCCGCCGCCCAGATCGACGGGTCCGACGTGCGCATGTGCGTGTCGACGCGGATGCCGCCGCGCGGCCCGAGCTCGAGGCCGGCATCCGCCGCCAGGCCGGCGTTCGGCCGCACGCCGGCCGACAGGATCACGAGGTCGGCGTCGACGAACCGGGTGTTCGTGAGCTCGACCGTGAGGCCGCCGCCGGGGCGCTCGGAGAACGCCGCCGCACCGGTCGAGAGGAACAGCTCGACGCCGCGGCTGCGCAGGTGCTGCTCGACCGGGACCGAGACCTCCTTGTCGAGCGGCGGCAGGATCTGGTCGGCGAGTTCGACGATCGTCACCGAGGCTCCCCGGTGCTGGAGGTTCTCGGCCATCTCGACGCCGATGTACCCGGCGCCGATGACGACCGCCTTCACCGGCGTGCGTGATCGGCCCGGTGCGGATGCCGCCGCCGCGAGCGCCTCGTCGAGCTGCGCCTTGATCTCGTCCATGTCGGTGACGTTGCGCAGCACGTGCACGCCGGGCAGGTCGATCCCGGGCAGCGGCGGCCGGAGCGGATCGGCGCCCGGGCAGAGCGCGAGCCGGTCGTACGACTCGACGTACTCGCGACCGGTCGCGGTCTCGCGGACGGTGACGGTCTTCGCCCGCCGGTCGAGCGCGACGACCTCGGCGCCGACGCGCACGTCGATCGCGAGCGACTCGTGCAGGCTCTCGGGCGTCTGGAGCAGCAGGCGGCTGCGATCGGTGATGACCTCGCCGATGTGGTACGGCAGGCCGCAGTTCGCGAACGAGACGTAGTCGCCCCGCTCGAGCACCACGATCTCGGCGAACTCGTCGAGGCGGCGTGCGCGCGCTGCGACCGACGCCCCGCCGGCCACCCCTCCGACCACGACGATCTTCATGCTGCGTCCTCCATCCGTGCGGGGCCGGCGAAGCGGGCCGGCCGTCGCGCCCGATGGTAGGCGGCCGGCTCGGCCGTCGGCCGGGTCATCGGTCCCGTGACGCGGGATGCGGTCGACGGCGTTCCCTTCCGCAGGAGCACGCCCGGGGAGTACCGTGACGTTCGGGCGGAGCCGCGGGTGCCGACCGTCCGGGGGGACGCGATCATGGCGCGGAATCTGGTGCTCTGCCTGGACGGGACGGCCGGCCAGGTGCGAGGCGATGCCGACTCGAACTGCGTGCGGGTCTACGACCTGCTCGACCTCTCCGACGAGACCGCGCAGGTCGCGTACTACGACCCCGGCGTCGGCACGTTCGCATCGCCGGGCGCGTGGACCCCGCTGGCGCGCGGACTCTCCCGACTCGGCGGGCTGATCTACGGGGCGGGGATGCGGCAGAACCTCGGCGAGGCGTACGCGTGGCTCATGCGGACCTGGCAGCCGGGCGACCGGATCTTCGTGTTCGGGTTCAGTCGAGGCGCGTTCACGGCCCGTGCGCTGACGGGGATGCTCCGCCTCGTCGGGCTGATGCGCCCGGGCTCGGAGAACCAGCTCCAGTACGCGGTCGCGAAGTACGCCCGCCGCGGCGGAGAGGGGCGGATCCCGTGGGACGAGATCCACCGCTTCTCGCGCCTGTTCGCACAGCAGGTCGACGGCCGGAGCACGATCCCGATCGAGTACCTCGGGCTGTGGGACACGGTGAAGGCCCTCGGCGTGGTGCGCATCGCCCCCGACTGGCCGTACACGAGGCAGCTGCCGAACGCCCGCCACATCCGGCACGCCATCTCGATCGACGAGCGGCGTCGCCCGTTCCGCGAGTACGAGGTGCGCACCAAGGCGCCCGAGACGCTCGAGGAGGCGTGGTTCGCGGGCATCCACTCCGACGTCGGCGGCACGTACGCCGACGACCCGAAGCTCTCGACCATCGCGTTGAAGTGGGTCCTCGAGGGTGCGGTCGACCGTGGCCTGAAGCTCGACGCGAAGCGCACCGCGAAGGAGTTCGAGGGGTTCTCCGACGCGCACTCGGCCGGAGCGGCGCACCGGAACGGAGCGGTGTGGAGCCTGCTGGTGCCGCGTCGGCGACCGATCCCCCCGGGTGTCCGGGTGCACGCGAGCGTGCGCGAGCGGATGTCGGCGACGGACTACCGGCCGCGGCTGCCCGCCGACGCGACGTGGGTCGACGACGACTGGACGACGCTGCGGATCCCCTGACCCGTCGCCCGCGCCGGATCAGGGGATCCGGAAGCGCACCTCGCTCCAGAGCCCGTCCGGGGCGGCGTCGAAGTCGAGGTCGTCGTCCCCCTGGGCGCCCGCCTCCGGATCGTCCGCGCGGATCACGTGCGCGCCGCTCTCGTGCAGCGCCTCGAGGATCTCCGCCTTCGGGATGTTGTCCTGCCATGCCTTCACCGTGCCGACGGGAACCATGGCGACGCCGCCGGCGCGGACGAGTTCGTGCGCGACCGGCTTCGGCGTCGCGTTGTGCGAGCCGTGGTGTCCGACCTTGTAGAACGCGGCGCCGGTCACGAGCGCCCGCGACTCCGGGGCGTCGAGCACGTGCTCCCACGCGCCCTGCTGCGAGTCTCCCACGAAGACGAACCGGGTTCCGCGGACGTCGAGCACGAAGAAGAGGCTGGTGTTGTTCACCGAGCGCTCGAGGACGGATGCCGCGCGCAGCAGCGCCTCCTCGTCGAGCGCGAGCTGCCCGAGGCGCATGGCGTTCCGCGCTCGGACGAGCTGGATCGGGACCCGGGCGGAGACCTCGTCGCGCGGCACCGCGTACATGCGGTCGAAGATGTCGTCGTCCTCGTCGCGACCGAGTTCGGCGGCCGCCTCCTCCAGCCAGTGCACGGCGGCGGGCGGGTCCATCCGCTTGAGGTACTGGGGGTCGCGACTCGGCCCGAGCACGTGCACCACGGCACCATCGACAGGCAGCTCGACGCGGTTGGCCGCCGCGTCGCGCTTCGGCAGGAACCGGACGTCGTGGTGCTCGACGCCGCCCTTGAACCCGCCGTCGACCAGCCTGGTCGCTGCCGCGAGGTTCGGTCCGGAGTTCACCGCGAAGTCCAGCGCGAGCGCCATCGAACGTCCGAGCGATTCGACCGGCCGCCCGCCGGCGGCCTGCTCGACGAGTCCCTGCAGGGCGGTCGCAGCGACGGAGAGCCCCTGGCGGAGGCCGATCGCGTCGGAGTCGTGCTCGTCCTCGACGAACGGCACCCACACCTCGCCGACGTCGACCGCTTCCCAGGCGTCGTCGGCGAACCCCGACACGTGGTCGGAGTGGCGGTGGGTCGCGACGACGACGTCGAGCCGCGGCGTCCCGTCGTCGCTCTCGGCCGTGAGCTGGGCGATGACGGCGTCGACCACGTCGCCGATCTTCCGCGGCACGTCGCCGACGCGGGCTCGGCCGTGGCTGTGCACGCCGCAGTCGATGAGCATCCGCCAGGTCGCGTCGTCGTCGGCGACGGTCACCAGGAAGCAGTCGCCGAAGCCGGGGTTGTACATCCGGATCGTGACGGTCGCCTCGGACATGGCTCAGGCCTCCTCGGGTGCGTGCAGGCTCGCGAACGTCAACCGTCCGATCGCGGGCTGGTCGAGCCAGATCGCGAGCGGGTCGCCGTCCTCGACCTCGTCGAACCAGTCGTGGATCTCCTCGAGCCGCGCGACGCCGGCCGCGTGCTGATGGCGACCGTGCGTCCGGAGCGGTTCCGGCAGCTTCGCGAGCTCGGCGGGGCGGGTGTACGGCAGCGGCTTCGGGACGAGCCAGGCGACGCGCCCGTCGACGTTCGCGATCACCGTGCAGGCCGCGTGGAGGCGCGTCCGGGTGTCCCGGTCGGGTCCCGACTCGAGGTCCTCGCGCCGCTGCACGATCTGGATGAAGATCCTCGGGTGCGGCTGGCCGTCGCCGCCGCTCTGGAACCCGACGTGCATGCCGAGGACCCGGATCCGTCCCGCGTGGGGGTCGAGGCCGAGCTCGACGGCGTGCGCCTTCGCCCAGTTCACGGTCTGCGCGTACACCGCCCTCGAACGCTCCTTGGCGGCGTTGCCGGCCGCGGTGACCGAGGACGCCGCGGGGTCGAGCTTGATCGTCGAGTCGAGGATCAGCTGCCCGAGGTCGACCGTCGCATCACCCGTCGTGAGGTTCAGCGGGATGGTCGGACGGCGCCAGAGCAGCGCCTGGTCGGCGAGCGAGACGACGCCGGGCGGGAAGATGCCGCGGCGTCGCAGCGCCTCGACGAGGTGGCCGCGGAGATGGATCCGGTCGTCGGGGAACAGGTCGCGGTCGGCCGTGATGACGGCGCGCACGACGTCGCCGAACGTGACATCGACCGCCGGCAGGTAGTCGAATCCGCGGACCACCATGCCGAGGATGCGGTCGGCGTTCTTCACGGCCTCGCCGGCGATGCGGCGGACGAGGTCGGGCGACAGCTCGCCGTCGGAGAGCACGCCCGAGCCCCCCGTGGCGAGCCGTCGGAGGTCCGCGATCCGCGATCGGTAGGTCGCGAGGTACGCGTCGAACACGGCGGCCACGAAGATCGCGCCGCGGCGATGCGGCTCGCGCGCCGCCTGGAAGTCCGCCGGATCGGGCTCCGACCCGACCGCCGAGCGCAGCGGCCCGCCGCGGCCGGTCGACCGGCCGAACTCGTCCGCCAGCGAGAGCAGCGCCGTGGCATCGGAGAGCTCGCTGCGCGAGCCGGCGACGAAGTCCTCGACGATGTCGGTGAACAGGAAGTGGTGGAACAGTGCGACGAGGTCGGCGAACGCCTCGTGGAAGGCGAAGACGTCGGAGTTCGTCGCGATCGTGAACATCGGCCGCATCCGGTGCACGATCGCGTGCGTGACCTCGTGGGCGATGATGTCGACCGAGAGGCACGTGAACATCAGCTGGTGCGGCAGGTTCGCCTGCGAGTCGGAGTCGTCGGCCCGGTAGTAGCCGAAGAGGACCGCGCGCCGGTCCGGGTCGAAGTAGGCGTTGCGGCCGTAGAACGCGTGCGGCACGAGCCGGAGCCGGTCCTCGCCGCGCCAGCGGAAGCGACGACCGGTGAACCGCTCGAACCGCTCGATGACGCTCATCGTGATCGCGTAGACGATCTGCTGGTGCGACCGCGGATCGCTCTCGGACGGACGCAGGCCCTCCTGCGCGAGGACGGGCGGGTCGTCGAGGTCGACGGGGTGGTACCACCGGCGCCGGGTGGCGTCGTAGTCGACGACCTGGACGAGCTCGCCGTCCGGGCCCGGCCGGAGCCCCGTCTCGAACGGGATGTCGACCGTGAGGAACTGGCCGCTGAGGCGCGAGCTCATCGGGTCGAACGCGAAGGCGCGCAGGAGGCGGCGGTCGGGTGCCTGGACGGCGGGCACGTTGTGGTTGGAGAGCATCGCAGGGCCTCCTCGACAAGGCTGGAACGCGTGATGCTGCCGTGCAGGGCCGAACCTATCGACCCCCGACCGGTGCGGCAACAGGGAACGCCCTGAGGGCCTGCACCGACCCGTCGTGGCGAAGCGGCGACCGAGGGCCGGAGCGCCACGCGAGGAACGCGGATCAGCCGCGCGACGCCGACTCCGACGCGCCCGCGAGGCGTGCGATCCGCCAGCGCGCGTTGCGCTCGCTCGGCGACATCCGCCCGAACCGCTGCGTGCCGATCGCGAGCACCGCGCGCGTGAGCGTGACCGCGGGCCACCA
>NZ_SDPL01000091.1 GCF_004135055.1 Agromyces binzhouensis
GCCGGCCTCACGGTCGAGCAGCCTCGCGAGCTCGGCGGCCGCCTCGCGGCCCGCCCTCTCGCTGAACGGCGGCTCCGCGAGGACGCGGTCGAGTTCCTCGATGCGGTGGGCCGCCCGAGGCAGCGCCTGCCGCTCGACGAACCTCGCGTGCGCGCGATCGTGCGCGGTCCGCTCGTCGTCGACCAGAACGGCGCGCACGCGCTCCCGCTCGGCGTCTGACGCGAACCGACCCGCCTCGTCGGCGTCGGCGATGGCCGCCTCGGCGACCTGCACGCGCACCTCGAGGTCGCGCACCGTTCCGAGTTCCCGGCCGAGTTCGCGGAGCCGCCGTCGCAGCTCCGTCGCGACCGCTTCGTCGAACACGGCACCGTACGCCCCGAGCACGCTCCGCAGCCTGCGCACGTTCGTGCGGAGCTGGTGCAGAGCGTCGGGCTCGTCACCCAACGCACGCGGCAGGAACTCGTGGAACCGGTCTTGCACGGCGATGAGAGCCGCGACCACCGCCATGCCGGCATCGGCGTCGGCGTCGGCGTCGGCGCCGGCATCGGCGCGGCGCTCCGCCCGCCCCGGCCCGCCGTGTGCTGGCTCCACTCGACCATCGTCCGGCGGGCCGCAGTGCCGCGTCAACCGCGCGAGGCCCTTCCGGCGGCACCGCTCCGCGCGCGAGGATGGCATCGTGCAGGGACTGCCGATCGAGAGCCCGCCGCTGCCCGGCCGCATCGTCGTCGAGCAGCGCTGGCGCGACCTCGTCTTCCTGCACTGGCGCACCGATCCCGCGCGTGTCGCGCCGTACCTGCCCGCGGGGACCCGACCGGACGTCCTCGACGGCGTGACCTGGGTCGGCCTCATCCCGTTCGTGCTCGCCGACACGCGCTTCCCGCCACTGCCGACGATGCACCGCCTCGGAACCTTCGTCGAGGTGAACGTGCGCCTCTACTCGGTGGACCGCGACGGCCGGCGCGGCGTGGTCTTCCGGACGCTGGAGGCGGGCCGGCTGCTCCCGGTCATCGCCGCGCGACTCGCGTTCGGCCTCCCCTACCACTGGGCGAGTTCACGCGTCGTGCACCGGATCGACGCCTCGGGCCACGAGCTCGACTTCCGGAGCCGGCGCCGAGGGCCCGGCGGTCCGTCGACCCGCATCCGCGCGCGGCTCGGCGAACCCGTGGCCGCTGACGCGCCCGATGCGGCGCTCGCGCGGTTCCTCACCGCGCGGTGGGGCTTCCACGAGCAGCACCTCGGACGCACCGTCTGGGCGCGGAACGCGCACGATCCGTGGCCCCTCTCGCGAGCCGAGCTCCTCGAACTCGACGACGAGCTCCTCGCGGCCACCGGCTTCGGCGACCTCGCGGAACGCCCACCCGACTCGGTGCTGGCCTCGACAGGCGTGGCGACGGCGTTCAGCCGACCGCAGGCGATCGAGGCGCAGTCGTGGCGCCTCCAGCCGGTGGCACGCCGTCGACCCGCACCCGCTTGATCCGCGCGGCGTGCCCGCGAACGATCTCGACGTCGCCCCGGCGCACTCCGAAGTGCGCCGCGAGCGCCGCGACGACGCCCGCGTTGGCGGCTCCGTCGACGGCGCGCTCGCGCACGTGCACGGTGACGGATGCCGCGGGGTCGTCCGGCGTCGGCACGACGAGCGGCCCCCGACGGCTGCCCGGCTTCACGCGCACGGTCAGCTCCATCGCGCTCGCGTTCGTCGGGACATCCGCTCGGCAGGTCGTCAGGCGGCTACGCCCGCTGGCGCTTCTCGCGCACGCGCATGTTCGTCACGATGGGCGTGCCCACGAAGCCGTAGATCTCGCGCAGGCGCCGCTGGATGAACCGGCGGTAGCCGGGGTCGAGGAACCCCGTCGTGAACAGCACGAACGTCGGCGGACGCGTCGAGGCCTGGGTGCCGAACAGGATGCGCGGCTGCTTCCCGCCCCGCAGCGGGTGCGGGTGGGCCTGGACGAGCTCGGTGAGGAACGCGTTGAACTTGCCGGTGGGGATGCGGGTGTCCCACGACTCGAGCGCGGTCTCCAGGGCGGGAACGAGCTTCTCGAGGTGACGACCGGTCTTCGCGGAGATGTTCACGCGCGGGGCCCACTGCACGTGGTGCAGGTCCTGCTCGATCTCGCGCTCGAGGTAGCGACGACGGTCGTCGTCCAGCAGGTCCCACTTGTTGTACGCGAGGACGAGTGCGCGACCCGACTCGAGCACGAGGTCGATGATGCGGACGTCCTGCTCGGAGATCGGCTGGGAGACGTCGAGGAGCACGACCGCGACCTCGGCCTTCTCGAGCGCGGCCTGCGTGCGCAGCGACGCGTAGAAGTCGGCGCCCTGCTGCAGGTGCACGCGGCGCCGGATGCCGGCCGTGTCGACGAACCGCCAGACCTTGCCGCCGAGTTCGATCTGCTCGTCGACCGGGTCGCGCGTGGTGCCGGCGAGGTCGTTGACGACGACGCGCTCCTCGCGGGCGGCCTTGTTCAGCAGGCTCGACTTGCCCACGTTCGGTCGGCCGAGGATCGCGACCCGGCGAGGACCGCCGAACTCGTCCTTCGCGACGGCCGAGACCTGCGGGAGGACCTTGAACACCTCTTCGAGCATGTCGGCGACCCCGCGCCCGTGCAGCGCGGAGACCGGGTACGGCTCGCCGAGGCCGAGGTTCCAGAGCGCGGCGGCCTCGGGCTCCTGGCGGGCGTCGTCGACCTTGTTCGCGACGAGGAAGACGGGCTTCTTCGTCTTGCGGAGGAGCCGGACGACGTGCTCGTCGGTCGCGGTCGCGCCCACGGTCGCGTCCACCACGAACAGCACCACGTCGGAGAGGTCGATCGCGACCTCGGCCTGCGCGGCGACGGACGCGTCGATGCCCTTCGCATCGGGCTCCCAGCCGCCCGTGTCGACGAGCGTGAAGCGGCGGTCGAGCCACTCGCCCTTGTACGACACGCGGTCGCGGGTCACGCCCGGCGTGTCCTCGACGACGGCCTCGCGGCGGCCGAGGATGCGGTTGACGAGCGCCGACTTGCCCACGTTGGGGCGGCCGACGATGGCGATGACCGGCAGCGCCGGGAGGTAGCGGATGCCCTCCTCGCCCTCCTCGGAGAGCTCGAGCAGGTCGAGGTCCTCGTCCTCCAGGTCGTAGTCGTCGAGGCCCGACCGGAGGGCGGCGGCGCGCTGCTCGGCGAGCTCCTCGTCGACGCCGGCCAGGCGCTCGGCGAGGTCGTCCTCGGGGGCGTCGAACTCGTCGTCGCGATCGGTCATTCCAACTCCTGGGTGTCTCGGGGTCGCGCGCGAGCGCACAACCTGTCTATTCAACCAGTTCGAACCTGAGCGTCCCGGATGACGGCGAGCACCGCCTCCACGGTCTCGTCGAAGTCGAGGTCCGTCGAGTCGACGGTGACGACGCCGTCCGCGGCGTTCATGAAGTCGACGACCTTCGAGTCCGCCTCGTCGCGCGCGCGCAACTGCTGGCCGGTCGTCGCAGCCGAGTGGCCGACGAGCTCCGCCGAGCGGCGCGCCATCCGCACCTCCTCCGAGGCGGTGAGCAGGATGCGCGCCGGGGCGTCCGGCGCGACGACGGTGGTGATGTCCCGTCCCTCGACGACGATCCCGCCGCGCCGCTCGCCGGCCATGATCGCCCGGAACAGCTCGATGAGGTGGGCGCGCACCTCGGGGACCCGGGCGACCTGGCTCACGACGCCCGAGATCCCGGGCTCGCGGATCGCCTGCGTGACGTCGGTCGAGCCGACGTGCACGGTGTAGCCGGTCGGGTCGGTGCCGATGCGGTAGTCGAACGAGTCGAGGCACGAGACGACGGATGCCGCGTCGGCCGTGTCGACACCGCAGGCGATCGCGTGCCACGCGAGCGCCCGGTAGGCGGCGCCCGTGTCGAGGAAGCCCCAGCCGAGGCGTCGGGCGGCCTCCTTGGAGACGCTCGACTTGCCGCTGCCGGCGGGACCGTCGACGGCGACGACGACGGGGTGGACGGGATCGTGCTGCATGGTCATCCTGCGATCCGCCAGCCGCGGTCGGCCAGCTCGGTGGTCAGTCGATCGGCCGCCTCGGGGACGACCTGCACCTCGGCGAGGCCGACCTGGCGGCCCGGCGAGTGCTCGAGGCGGAGGTCTTCGAGGTTCACGCCGATCTCGCCGATCTCGGCGAGGAGCCGAGCGAGCTGGCCCGGCCGGTCGTCGATCATCACGACGATCGTCGTGAAGCGCTTGTCGGTGCCGTGCTTGCCGGGCAGGCGCGCGACGCCCGTGTTGCCGCCCGTGAGCTCCTCGGCGACGCGGCGACGCGCACCGGGCGCGGCGGGGTCGGCGAGCGCCTCGATGAAGCGGTCGAGGTCGTCACGGTACGCGAGGAGGATGTCACGCACCGGCGAGGCGTTCGCTCCGAGGATCTGCACCCACAGGTCGGGGTCGCTCGCCGCGACCCGGGTCACGTCGCGAACGCCCTGGCCGGCGAGCCCCAGCGCCGCGTTCGGGGCGTCGAGGAACCTGCGCGCCATGATGCTCGAGACGACCTGCGGCACGTGCGAGATGAGCGCGACGCCCGCGTCGTGCTCCTCGGGCGTCATCTCGACGAGCGTCGCCCCGAGGTCGAGGATGAGGTCGTCGATCGCGCTGGCACGGCGGTAGCTGATCTCGTCGTGCGCGGCGACCACCCACGGGCGGCCCGCGAACAGGTCGGCCCGGGCGGCGAGGGGTCCCCCGCGCTCGCGGCCGGCGAGCGGGTGCGAGCCGATGTAGCGCGACACGTCGGCGCCGGCGGCCTCGAGCTCCGCGAGGATGCCGGCCTTGACGCTCGCGACATCCGTCACGATCGCCTCGGGGAATGCGGCGAGCTCCGCCGCGACGACGGATGCCGTGACATCCGGCGGCACCGCCACCACGATGAGCTGCGGCGCGTCGTCGGCCTTCGCGGGTCGGCCGGCGCCCAGGTCGACGGCGATCGCGACGTGCGTCGGCGAGGCGTCGGCGAGGATCACGTCGATGCCGCGCGTCCGGAGCCCGAGCGCCACGCTCGTGCCGAGCAGGCCGGCGCCGACGACGCGCACCGGTCCGATGAGCCGTGACTCGACCACCTACCCGTTCCCCTTCCGCTCGGCGTCCGCCGCGCGCACGATGGTGAGCAGCTGGCCGAGTTCGACTCTAGTCAACTCGCGCACCGCGCCCGACTTCAGCGTGCCGAGGTGCAGGGGGCCGAACTGCCGGCGCACGAGCTCGACGACCGGGTGGCCGACGGCGTCGAGCATGCGACGCACGATCCGGTTCCGACCCGAGTGCAGCGTGACCTCGACCATCGTGTGGCGCTGGTCGCCCTGCGCCTGGAGGATCTTCGCGCGGTCGGCGCGGATCGGACCGTCGTCGAGGTCGACGCCGCGCTTCAGCCGCTGCACCGTCTGCGGGGTCATCCGCCCGGCCACCTTCGCGATGTACGTCTTCTCGACGCCGAACGACGGGTGTGCGAGCACGTGCGCGAGATCGCCGTCGTTGGTGAGCAGCAGCAGCCCGCTGGTGTCGCCGTCGAGGCGGCCGACGTTGAACACGCGCACGTCGAGCGAGTCCGTGAAGCGTCGCAGGTCGGGCCGCCCCTGCTCGTCGCGCATCGTCGAGACGACCCCGCGCGGCTTGTTGAGCATGAAGTACCGCTTCTCCTGGTCGAGCTGCACCGCGACGCCGTCCACGGACACCTTGTCGGCGAGCGGGTCGATGCGGGTGCCGAGCTCGGTCACGACCCGGCCGTTCACCTCGATGCGACCCTCGACGATCAGGTTCTCCACGACGCGTCGGCTGGCGACGCCGGCCGCGGCGAGCGCCTTCTGCAGCCGGACCCCCTCGGGTGCGGCACCCGGGTCTCCCGGCCGGTCAGACGAGGTCACGGTCGAATCCCTCCTGGCCGCCGTCGAGCAGCGGCGAGATCGGCGGCAGGTCGTCGAGCGACGCGATGCCGAGGTTCGTGAGCAGCAGCTCGGTCGTGCCGTACAGGATCGCGCCCGTCTCGTCGTCGGTGTCGACCTCGGCGATGAGTCCGCGACCGTACAGCGTGCGGACGACGGAGTCGACGTTGACGGCGCGGATCGACGCGATCGAGGATCGCGAGATCGGCTGCTTGTAGGCGATGACCGCGAGCGTCTCGAGCGCGGCCTGCGACAGCTTCGTCGAGGTCTGCGCGAGCACCGCGTCGGTGATGAGCGCGTCGTACTCGGAGCGCGCGTAGAAGCGCCAGCCGCCGCCGACCTCGCGGAGTTCGAAGGCGCGACGGATGCCTCCGGCCGCGGGCCGCTCCCCCGCGTCGGTCCGCGGCTCGCCCGACGGCGCCCCGCCGTCGTAGTCCGCGACGAGGCGTGCGATCGACGCCTTCACCTCGGCGATGGGACGTGCGACGGCCGCGGCGAGGTGCACGATGCCCTGCGGCTCGTCGGCGATGAACAGCAGCGCCTCGATCGCGCGGTCGAGGTCGAGGCGGGGCTGGCCGGGGACGTCGAGCGGGGTCGCGACCGAGACCTCCGGTCGGTCGTCCGTCACGCCGTCCGTCGGCGTCGCACCGTCTGTCGGCGTCGTGCCATCCGTCTCACTCGTCATAGTCGGCTCCCAGGCTGTCCAGTCGGTCGTCTGACCAGGTGTCGTTCGCGGCCCATCGCAGCGTGAGCTCGCCCAGCGGTTCGAGCTGCTCGAAGCCGATCGCGTCGTTGCGGTAGAGCTCGAGCACCGCGAGGAACCGGGCGACGACGACGCCCGGCCGGTCGACGCCCGCGATCAGTCGGCGGAAGGTGACCGCCCCGCCGCGCCGGAGCACGGCGACGACGTGCGCGGCCTGCTCGCGGATCGACACGAGCGGCGCATGGAGGTGGTCGAGGCCGACGGTCGGCAGTTCGCGCGGCGTGAGCGCCAGCGTGGCGAGGGCGGCGAAGTCGGCGGGACCGAGCGTCCACCGCAGTTCGGGAGTCCGCTGGCGGAACCGTTCCTCCAGCTTGACCGTCCGCGCGTGCCGCCGCGACTCGACCTCGATGCGGCCGCCGAACCAGCGCGCCGCCTCCTTGAACGCCCGGTACTGCAGCAGGCGAGCGAAGAGCAGGTCGCGCGCCTCGAGCAGGGCGACGTCCTCCGCGTCGACGAGTTCCCCCTGCGGCAGCAGCCCCGCGACCTTGAGATCGAGCAGCGTGGCCGCGACGACCAGGAACTCGCTCGCGCGGTCGAGGTCCTCATCGGTCTCGATGCGGCGGAGGTACGCGATGAACTCGTCGGTGACCGCGGAGAGCGACACCTCGGTGATGTCGAGCTCGTGCTTGGCGATGAGCGAGAGGAGCAGGTCGAACGGGCCCTCGAAGTTGGACAGCGCGACGCGGAACTCCGGCTCGGTGCCGGTCTCGCCGGCCTCGCCTGCTGCGGGCGCCCCGTCCGTCCCGCCCGCCTGGCCGACCGCCTCCGCCGCGCTGGGTTCAGGCGACCGCGCCACGGTCGACCAGCTCCCTCGCGAGCTGACGGTATGCCCGCGCAGCGGGGTGCTCGGGCGCGAACTCCGTGATCGGCGTCGCGGCGACCGTGGCATCCGGGAACTTCACGGTGCGCGTGATCACGGTCTCGAGCACCTTCTCGTCGAACGCGTCGACGACGCGCTCGAGCACCTCGCGTGAGTGCAGCGTTCGTGCGTCGTACATGGTCGCGAGGATCCCGTCGAGCGTGATGGCGGGGTTGAGCCGGTCGCGCACCTTGTCGATCGTCTCGATGAGCAGCGCGACCCCGCGCAGCGCGAAGTACTCGCACTCGAGCGGGATGACCACGCCGTGGCTCGCCGTGAGGGCGTTCACGGTGAGCAGGCCGAGCGAGGGCTGGCAGTCGATCAGGATCACGTCGTAGTCGGCCGACACCTTGCGGAGCACGCCCGCGAGGATCTGCTCGCGCGCGACCTCGGTCACGAGGTGCACTTCGGCCGCGGAGAGGTCGATGTTGGCCGGGATCACGTCGAGCCCCTCGACGCCGGTGCGCTGGATCGCATCGGCCGGCGCCACGCTGCGGCTGAGCAACAGGTCGTAGACCGTCGGGACGTCGTGCGTCTGCACGCCGAGGCCCGCCGAGAGCGCACCCTGCGGGTCGAAGTCGACCGCGAGCACGCGGCGGCCGTACTCGGCGAGCGCCGCACCGAGGTTGATCGTCGTCGTGGTCTTGCCGACGCCGCCCTTCTGGTTGCAGAGCGCGATGATCCGGGCCGGTCCGTGCGATCGGATCGGCGCGGGTTCCGGGAACTCGCGAGCGGGGCGGCCGGTGGGACCCAGGTCCGACGACTCCAGCGTGGCGGTGCCGTCCGCCGGGTCGTGTTCGTAGGTCACAGTGCGGCTCTCTCTCCCCGTCGATTCCGGAATGCTTGGTCGATTCTAACGAGCGCGAGGGTGGGCGACCGTGTACATCTCCCGGAGTGTATCGGCCGTGACCAGCGTGTAGATCTGGGTCGTGGACACGGAGGCGTGCCCGAGGAGCTCCTGGACGACGCGCACGTCCGCACCTCCCGCGAGCAGGTGGGTCGCGAACGAGTGGCGCAGGGTGTGCGGCGAGACGGATGCCTCGACCCCGGCACGCTCCGCGGCATCCTGCAGCACCTGCCAGACGGCCTGTCGCGACATCCGCCTGCCGCGGGCGCCGAGGAAGAGGGCGGGGGTCGCGCTCCCCCGCTTCGAGAGCACGGGGCGGGCGCGCACGAGGTAGGCGTCGAGTGCGGCCCTCGCGTAGCTGCCGACCGGGACGATGCGCTCGGTGCCCCCCTTGCCGAAGAGTCGCACGACCTCCTCGTCGACGAGGTCGTCGACGTTGAGGGCGGTGGCCTCGGAGACGCGCGCGCCCGTCGCGTAGAGCAGCTCGAGCAGCGCGACGTCCCGCAGCGCGATGACCTCGTCGCCCACGCGCGCGGCCTCGATGATCGCGGCGACCTGTTCGACCGGGATCGCCTTCGGCAGCCGCATGGGCAGCTTCGGTGGGCGGAGGTCCTTCGCGGGGTCGGTCGGCGTGCGCCCCTCCTCGGCGAGGAAGCGGTGCAGGCCGCGCACCGCGGAGAGCACCCGCGCGATCGACGAGACCGCGAGGGTCGGTTCCCGCTCGGAGCCGAGGTAGCGGACGAAGGCCGACAGGTCGGCCTCGGCGGCGGCCTCCGGTGCGGCGATGCCCGCGGCCGCCAGCCAGTCGGTGTAGATCGCGAGATCGCGACGGTACGAGGCGAGGCTGTTGCGCGCGAGTCCTCGCTCCACCGTGAGGTGGCGCAGGTAGTCGTCGACCGCGCGCGAGCTCACCCGGCGGCCGGCCTGTGGTTCGGGTGCGCGGGCCACGGTGCGTCGGCGGGCCCGAGCGTCACCCAGCCCCGGGCGCGCGCGGCCGCGGC
>NZ_SDPL01000092.1 GCF_004135055.1 Agromyces binzhouensis
GGCCGACACGTGAGCGATGGCCGGGTCGCGCCGCACGGGCCGGATGGCCCGCGACGGCGCGCGCGACCGGAGTAGCGTCGGCACCGGGCGGTGGGTTCGCCACGGCCGGAGCGGAGACGAGGTGCGGGCTGCGGTCATCGGTGCCGGGATCGCGGGACTCGCGTGCGCGCGGCAGTTGGCGCTCGCCGGATGGCAGGTCGACGTGGTCGAGCGGGCCGACGGCCCGCGTGCCGACGGCTACATGATGGACTTCTTCGGCCTGGGGTTCGACGCCGCGGAGCGCATCGGGGTCCTGCCGCGGCTCCGCAAGGCCTCGTACCGCATCGGCTCCGTCGAGTACGTCGACGCCCGTTCGGGCAGGCGGACGGCGAGCATCGACTACGACGCGTTCGCGTCGGCGTTGGGCGGCCGTCTGCTCAGCCTCATGCGACCGGACCTCGAGCTCGTGCTGCTCGACGCGCTCGGAGACGCGCCCGACGGCTCGGTGCGCGTGCACTACGGGGTGCCGTACCGCGCGTCGGAGGCTGCGGACGCCGGCACGGAACTCGGCGCGCGGCTCGCGGGCGCCGACCTCGTGATCGGCGCCGACGGCGTGCACTCGGGCGTGCGGGAGGCCCTGTTCGGCGACGAGACGCAGTTCGTGCGGCCGCTCGGGCTGCGTGCCGCGGCGTACGTGATCGACGGCGCACCCGACCTGCACGCCGAGTTCGACGGGCGGTTCGTGCTCACCGACACGGTCGACCGCCAGGCCGGCATCTACGGGCTGCGCGACGGACGGGTCGCCGCGTTCCTCGCCTACCGAGAGGACGCGCAGGAGGGCGTCGACCCCGACGAAGATGCGCCGACGCGCCTGCGCCGCGTGTTCGGCGGGCTGTGGAGTCCGATCGACCGCCTGCTGGAACGCTGCCCGGCGCATCCCTACGACGACGTGGTGGCGCAGGTCGTGCTCCCCCGCTGGCACCGCGGCAGCACCGTGCTCGCGGGCGACGGATGCCAGGCCGTCTCGCTCCTCGCCGGGCAGGGCGCGTCGATGGCGATCGCCGGCGCCGAGCTGCTCACCGATCTCGTCGGGCCCTGCCGCGACGCCGCGTCGATCGAGGCGGCGCTCGGCGAGTACGAGCGCCGGTGGCGTCCGGTCGTCGAGGAGAAGCAGGCCGCCGGACGGCGCGCGGCGAACACGTTCCTGCCCCCCGACCGGTTCCGGCTGCTGCTCCGGCGGTGGGCGTTGCGCGCCTCGACGCTGCCGGTGATCGACGCGCTCGTGATGCGCTCGATCGCGGGCGGCACCGGGTTGAAGGGCAGGACCGGGGTGTGAGCGTCCACGGCGTGCTGCTCGACCTCGACGGGGTGTTCTACGTCGGGGACGAGCCGGTGCCCGGGGGCGCGGAGACGGTCGCGTGGCTCGTCGAGGGCGGCATCCCCCACCGCTTCGTGACGAACACGACGTCGCGCCCGCGGCGCGAGATCGTCGCGAAGCTGGAACGGATGGGCGTCGAGGTCGATGCGGCCGACGTGCTCACGCCGGTCGTCGCGGCGTCGGCGTGGCTGGAATCGGAGGGGTGCCGTCACCCCGCGCTGTTCGTGCCCGACGCGACCGCGTCGGAGTTCGCCGAGCTCGGCGTGGCCGGCGCGGAACCCTCCGAGCGGGCGGATGCCGTCGTGGTCGGCGATCTCGGGAGCGGATGGGACTTCGCGACCATGAATCGGGCGTTCCGACTGCTCGCGGAGGATCCCGGCATCCCCCTGGTCGCCCTCGGCCTCACGCGCTACTGGCGCGCCGAGGACGGACTGCGACTCGACGTCGGCGCGTTCGTGCGCGGCCTCGAGTACGCCTCGGGGCGGGACGCGGTGGTGCTCGGCAAGCCGGCCGCCGCCTTCTACCGCGCCGCCGTCGACTCGCTCGCGGAGGCGCCCGACGAGGCCGTCATGGTGGGCGACGACATCCGATCCGACGTCGACGGCGCGCAGCGGGCGGGGCTGACCGGCGTGCTCGTCCGCACCGGCAAGTTCGATCCGGCCGACCTCGACGGAGCGATCCGACCCGACGCCGTGCTCGATTCCATCGCCGGACTGCCCGATTGGTGGCGGAATCGAGCGATCGGCGGCGGAATCGACCAAACCTCGGGCGATCTCTTGACAGTGCGCGACGCGTGGCAGGAAGGTGGCCCGTAGGGTCCGTACAGCGTCAGACGCGTGGCGATCTCAAGACGAACAACGTCGTCGTCACCGATCCCCCTGGCCGTAGACGGACCGGAGGGGTCGTCATGACTGGAAACCGTTCCACCCGAACACGGATCGCCCTCGGAACCGCCGCCGCAGCCCTCGCCGCGGCGATGCTGAGTCCCATCGGCGCGAACGCCGCCGAGGACGACGTGGGTGAACTCGACATGTACACCGCGGAGGTCAGCGCGGAGCAGGCGGCCGACATGGCCGCGTCCGGGCTCGACATCGCCGCGAGCAAGGCATCCGGACGCGGAGTCGAGATGCAGCTCATCCTCTCCGAGGATGAGGCGAAGGGACTCGCCGAGCGCGGCATCGACGTGAAGGTGACCAAGGGCAAGAACGGCAAGTCCGCCAAGCAGATGGCGGCGGAGCAGGCGGCCTCGGGGTACGACGTCTGGCGTTCGTACGACGAACCCGGCGGCTTCCGCGACCAGATGTACCAGCTCGCGAAGGACAACCCGCAGCTGGTGAAGCTCGTCGTGCTCGGGGAGACCTACGAGGGCCGCGAGATCATCGCGCTGAAGGTGACGCAGGGCGCGAAGGGCCAGAAGGACGGCTCCCGTCCCGCCGTGCTCTACAGCTCCGCGCAGCACGCGCGCGAGTGGATCTCGGCGGAGACCAACCGGCGCCTGCTCAACTGGTACATCGACGAGTGGAAGTCGAACGACACGGAGGTCAAGAACCTCCTGAAGTCCACCGAACTCTGGTTCGTCCTCGTCGCCAACCCCGACGGGTACCAGTACACGTTCGACACCGAGCGGCTGTGGCGGAAGAACCTCCGCGACAACGACGGCAACGGCGAGATCACGCGCGGCGACGGCGTCGACCCGAACCGCAACTACCCGGAGCACTTCGCGTACGACGAGGAGGGCTCGTCGTCTCAGACCTCGAGCGAGACGTACCGCGGCCCGTCGCCGGCGTCCGAGCCTGAGACGCAGGCGATGATGGCGCTGTTCGACCGGGCGAACCCCGAGTTCCAGGTCAACTACCACTCCTTCGGGGAGTGGCTGCTGTACCCGGAGGGCTGGCAGATCGCCACGCCGAGCGGGGACGACCCGATCTACTACGCGCTCTCGGGCAACCTGGACAACCCGTCCATCGAGGACTTCGAGCCGGGCCTGTCCTCCGACGTGCTGTACGTGACGAACGGCGAGACCACCGACTTCGCGCACGTGTCGCACGGCACGCTCGCCTGGACGCCGGAGCTCAGCGACGGTGGCAGCGGCGGCGGGTTCGTCTTCCCCGACGACGAGGCGCTCGTGCAGGCGGAGTTCGAGCGGATCCTTCCGTTCTCGACGGATGTCGCGATGTCGGCCGTCGACCCGGCGAACCCGGTGTCGCACCTCGGCATCACGACGAAGCCGTTCTACCTGCAGAGCGACGACGACTACAAGGTCGGCCTCCCGCAGGCGAACTTCACGTTCGACTACTCCTACGGCGACCCGCAGGAGGTGCGCGTCCTCGCGAAGCGCAGCCTCGGCGACGTCACCGTGAAGTACTCGATCAACGGCGGCGCCGCGCAGAGCGCGCCGACCTCGGAGTGGGACGGCGGCGATCGCTACGGCGGCGCGACGGACGTCTACTACCGCGTGATGAGCGGCATGGTCACGGGAACCGATCCCGGCGACAGCGTCGAGGTCTGGTTCGAGGGCGGCGGTGAGACGAGCGACTCGTTCACCTACGAGGCCGTCTCGGAGTCGGATGCCGACGTGCTGGTGCTCGCGGCAGAGGACTACACGGGCGCCTCGCCGGGCATCGGCGGGACCGACCCGGCCTACCTCGAGTACTACACCGACGCACTCGACGCGAACGGCACGAGCTACGACGTCTACGACGTCGATGCCCGGGGCCGCATCGCGGCGGACTCGCTCGGCGTGCTCTCGCACTACGACGCCGTCGTCTGGTACACCGGCGACGACATCGTGACCCGCGAGCCCGGCTGGGGCGGCGGCAACGCCTCGCGCCTGGCGATGGACGAACTGCTGAACGTCCGCGACTTCATGAACGAGGGCGGCCAGGTGCTGTACACCGGCGACTGGGCCGGCAGCCAGTACACGCCGAACCTCGGGACGCAGTTCTTCGATCCGACGTCGGCGAACGAGGAGTGCCGCGCCGATCCGGCCGTGCTCGCCCGATGCAAGGCGCTGTTCGGCTCGGGCGACGCGACGAACGACGTGCTGCAGTACTGGCTCGGCGCCTACGTGGCCGTCGACTCGGCCGGCTTGGACGACGAGGGCGACGTGCTCGACGCGCTCGGCGTGGACGTGCCGCTGGAGGGCCTCGGCTGGGGCTTCAACGGCGGCGACAGCGCGCAGAACCAGTTCCACACGAACTCGTTCATCACGACGAGCGGCGTGCTGCCTCCGGCGGACTACCCGCAGTTCGACAGCTGGGTCTCGGCCCGCTGGGACCGCGCGGGCGGACCGTTCGAGCCGCACACGGGCGACTACTACGTGTACTCGCAACTGGGCGACGTCTCGTACAAGCAGCTCATGCGCACGATCGACGTTCCGGCCGGCGGCGCCACGCTGACGTTCTGGACGTCGTACGACACCGAGGCGGACTGGGACTACGTGTTCGTCGAGGCGCACACGCCGGGCCAGGACGACTGGACGACGCTGCCCGACGGCAACGGCCACACGACGCAGGACTCCGGCCAGAGCTGTCCGTCCGGATGGAACGAACTGCACCCGCAGCTCGACCAGTACCAGACGCTGAACGGCGACGGCACCTGCAGCCCGACCGGGTCCGACGGCGGTGCGTGGAACGCCGCATCCGGCAACTCGGGTGGCTGGCAGCAGTGGTCGGTCGACCTCTCCGCCTACGCGGGCGGCCAGGTCGAGGTCGCGCTGTCGTACGCCAGCGACTGGGCGACGCAGGGCCTCGGCGTGTTCTTCGATGACATCGAGGTCTCCACGGGCGAGGGCACGACCTCGTTCGAGGCCGACCTCGGCGGCTGGGAGATCACGGGGCCGCCTCCGGGCAGCGCTCCGAACCCGAACAACTTCGTCCGCACCACGGCGGGCGGGTTCCCGGAGGCCGCGGTCGTGGCCACGCCGGGCTCGCTCTACGCGGGCTTCGGGTTCGAGGGCATGACGGATGCCGCGACCCGGGCCGAGTGGATGGGACGCGCGCTGGACCACCTGCTGGACTGACGCGCACCCCCGTTCGGGACACCGACACGGGGCGGCCGGCGACCTTCGGGTCGCCGGCCGCTCCGGTCTCTGCACGACGAGGTCTCTAGCTGCCGATGGGCTCCCAGGCCGTGGCATCCGAGTTCAGCCGATGGCCGTTCACGATGTCGCCCGGTCGGTATCGGCCCACGGGCTCCCAGGCCGTGGCATCCGCGTTCAGCCGATGGCCGTTCACGATCTCGCCGGGTCGGTATCGCGATGCGGGCCCGGCGGGTACGGGCGGCACGGCAGGCGCAGGGTCGGGCTCCGACGGCGCCACCACGCGAGGCGCGCCGCTGAACCCGAGGAGGCCCGGGAGGTCGAAGGACCCGGTGCGTTCCGCGAGCTTCACCCCTTCGCACTCGACCTTCGCACGCACCTCGACCGTGCCCGTGCGCACATCGGCGACCTCCCCCCGCCGGAACGCGATCACCGCACCCTTCACCGTCGTGTCGAGCGCGACCGCGAGCGCGACGCTCGTGATCGGGACCTCGTCGACCTTCACCTCGACACTCGGCTCGTAGCTCCACTTCACCGTGTGCGTGACGAGCGGCACGACCATCTCGCCGTCGGGGTTCTTCGCGGACCACTCCTTCGCCTCGCCGATGGCCCGGTGACGATCCCACGAGTGCGCGATCACGTCGGTCACGTCGAGGTCGAGCAGGCCGTCGGCCACCTCGCCGACCTCGCCCGCGAGGTAGTCCTTCCCGGCCGTCGCCATGCGGGCCACGACCTTCGCGACCTCGCCCCCGACGTCGCGGTCCGCGGCGATCCTCGCGACCTCGGAGCTCACCGATACATGACCCGGCTCGAGCACGAGGTCTCGGACGGTCAGTTTCGCGTCATCCACGATCCTCTCCCTCCACCATCCGGGCCTCCCAGTGACCCGGTCGCACCTCGAGGCGCACCGACCGGGTCGGCGCCTCGTCGTTCGCGTCCAGGCTCGGCGACCAGGCGACGCCGCGTCCCGCGGCGGCCGACACCCGGACCCGGTGCGCGACCATGCGTCGCTGGTTCCACGGCGCGGTCGGCCTCGCAGCCGCCCACACCGCGATGCCGACCCCGAAGGTCGCGGCGATGAGCAACCCCACCGGCGGCCCGCCGCCGCCCACGCTCGCCTCGCCGAGTGCGGCGACGAGCGACTCCTCGTCGTCGGCGTCGAAGTAGCGACCACCCGTGGCCTCGGCGATGCACGTGAGTTCGCTCGGCGGTTCACCGTCGAACGCGTAGCCGACGGTGTTGACACGGATGTCGAACCCCTGTTCCATCAGCGCCGCCGCCGCCACGCACGGCGGCGGGTCGCACTCGGCGATCCCATCGCTGACGAGGACGATCGTGCCGGACCCCTGTGGAAGGTCCCTTGCGGCCGCCAGCAACGAGGGTCCGGTCGGGGTGCCGCCGGCGACGAAGAGCCCATCTACCGCCCGTCGGAGCTCTGCCCGATTCCCCACTGCGGGCTCGACGAGCGTCGCCGGTGGGTCGTCGCACCCGCCGGCGAACGTGCGGAGCCCCACTGCACGATCATCCGGGACGACATCCAGTGAACGCACGAGTGCACGTTGGGCCTGCGCCAGCGGCGCCCCCTCCATCGATGCCGACGTGTCGACCAGGAACACGACCGCCTCGGGCGGTTCGCCCGCCTGGGCCGCGTGCCCGATCCCGATGACCGCGAGTGCGCCGAGGGCGACTCCGACCGCGGTGCTTCGGACGATGGACATCTCGATCACCACCTCGAGGATTCCTCACCTACGATCCCCCATCGACGCCACTGACGCGCCCGGGTGAACCCTGAGATCGGGGAGGTCCGCCAGTGCACGCGCCTCGGCTCGGGCGACCGCCATCACGCGCGCTGGCGGATCTCCTCGCGCAGCTCGCGGATCTCCGCGGTGAGCGTGTCGATGTGCGCCTTGGTGGCGACCTGCTCGGCCTCGTTCGTCTCGCTCACCCGCTCGACGATCCATGATGCGAGCGTGCCGGTGACCACGCCGATCAGTGCGATGCCGCCGACCATGACGCCGACGGCGACGAGCTGACCGGTCGGGGTCACCGGGAAGAAGTCGCCGTAGCCCACGGTCGTGATGGTGACGAACGCCCACCACAGGCCCTCGCCGAACGTCTCGATCGACCCGCCGTTGCCGCGCTCGGCGTCGAGCACGGCGAGCGCGGCGACGTAGACGAGCAGCACCGACGCGCCCGCCGCATAGAGGATCACCTTGCCGCGCAGCATCGCTCCGGCGGTCCGCCCGATCACGGTGAGGATCGTCACCACCCGGAGCAGCCGCAGCGGACGGAGCACCGGCAGCACCACGACGGCGAGGTCGAGCAGGTGCCGCACGAACCAGCGCGGGCGATCCTCCGCGAGCGCGAGGTTCACGACGTAGTCGATCGCGAACAGCGCCCACGTGCCCCAGATGACGGATTCGGCGAACGCCGCCTCCGGTCCGTGCAGGTCGCCGATCACCTCCCACGAGTACGCCGCGAGGAACAGGACGGCCGCGATGAAGAGCGGCCACTCGACGAGCTTCTGCCAGGACTGCTGGGACATCCGTCCACCGTAGGAAGCGCAGGTCACGGTTCGGTCACGCGAACCGGGGCGACGGATGCCGCGGCGCACGCGTCGCGGCGCGAGCTCCGGCATCCGTCGATCCCGGTCTGTTCGCTCCGCCCGCACCGTGCCACCATGGGAGTACGGGACCCGATGGTGGGAGTTGGTTCACGTGGGCGACGCACTCGGACACGCCTGGCACGCCGGGAATGCGCACCCGCGGTCGGGTCCGACGGCCCGGGGGCACCATGACCGCGGCGCCTGACACGTGGTCGCCCTCGGTGAACCACGCCCTGCAGTGGGCCGGAGGGCTCGCGACCCTCGGCGGACGCGATGGCACCGTATCTCCCGACGACCTGTTCCTCGGCCTCCTGCTCGCGCATCCGGACGAGGAAGGCGAGGTGTGGTGCTTCCTCGCGCACTTCGACCTCACCGCTCGCGACCTGCTGCCCGACGACTACCCGGCGATCGACCACGAGGCGCTGCAGGTCGCCGCCGCCGCGGCGCCGAGCACGCCCGACCCCGAACGGTGGGACGCGGAGGTCTCCGGCGTGCTCGCCGAGGCCGGCACCCCGTCGGGCACCGCGCGCGTCGCGGACGTCCTGGCCTCCGTCCTCACGCTGACGACGTGGATCGATCGGCTCGGGACCGCGATCAGTCGGTCCGGGGTGAGCGCCGGCCAGCTGGTGCCCCATTTCCGCGAGGAGTGCGTCCGCGAGTTGAAGCCGGACGGCCCGCGCCGCGCGGGCCTCCAGATCCGCGACTGGCTCGCCGAGCGGTACCCGCGACGTCGTGCCACGATGCCCTCGTTCTCGAATGATCGACCCGAACCGAGCGCCGACTTCATCGGGGTCGGCGAGGAGGCCGACGCCTTCGCCTACCTCATCGCCTCGAAGGCCCTCGTCCCGCCGCTCGCGGTGGGCATGTTCGGCAGCTGGGGCAGCGGCAAGAGCTTCCTCATGGCCAGGATCCGGCAGCGGGTGGAGCAGCTCTCCGCACTGGCGGCGGCAGCGGATGCCGCGGCCGGCGCCCGCACGGGGACGGCAGCGGGCGCACCGGGCGGGGATACGGCCGGCGCGACCCAGGTGTGGCCGAACGTCGTCTCCGTCGAGTTCAACGCGTGGCAGTACGTCGAGACGGACCTCTGGGCGGCGCTGCTCGCGCGGATCTTCGAGCAGCTGTCGCCGGAGGCGCGACGGCGGCTCTCCGAGTTCAGCCGGGTGCGGGAGCGCGCGGAGTCGGACCGCCAGGCGGCGCTCGAGGAGGTCACGCAGGCGGAAGAGGTGGTGAAGGAGCGCGACACGGCGGCGCGAACGGCGCTCGAGGCGGCCGAGGCGGCCCGGCAGGCGGAGTCGCAGGTCGCGCAGGACGCCGAGCAGGTGCGCGCCCGAGC
>NZ_SDPL01000093.1 GCF_004135055.1 Agromyces binzhouensis
CCGATGCGATCGGCGAACTGCACGCGCTGGGCACGGGCGCGCGCGACCCGTGCGGCCGCGAGGGCTGCGTCGAGTGCCGCCGACACCGGCTCGCCGACCGGCACCGCAGCTGAGATTCCCGCGCTCGCTCGCAGGGCGAGACCGTCGCCATCCAGGACCCCGTCGACGATGGCCGCCAGTTGCGATGCGCTCCGCGAGCGGCGTTCGGGCAGGAGCAGCGCCCACGCGTCGCGGAACGGCGCCGCCCAGGCGACCGCGCGCTGCTCCGCGGCGACCTCGAGCACGCTCGAACCGAACAACTCGCTCTCAACGCCGCCCTCGGGCAGCAGCACGACGAATCGCAGCGGCGTCTCGAGCGGCCAGCCGCGCGCGGCGAGCACGGCCCGCAGGCGCCCACCGGGCGCTCCGTCGACCGCGATGACCTCGCGGAGCAGCGCCGCGGACGATTCGGTAGAGCGGAGTTCCTCGAGGCGGCGGAGCGCAGCCCACGCCGTGAGCGGCGGCACCGCGAGCTGCATGACCTGCTCGGCCACGGGTCCGGCCTGGGCCGCCCTGTCGGGGAACGCCAGCAGCCGGGCGGCACCGGCACGGTGCGGGAACGGCACGGACACCTCCAGCGGGGCCACCGCAGCCGGAACCGCGGCCGTCGCAGGGGGAAGCGCGCCCGCGACCGCCGCACCGGCCGCGTCGACCAGCGCGAATCGCAGAGCCGGCAGCACCTTCTGCAGGAGGGCCACCGCGCGCTTCGGGCTCAGCGTCGGCGCACCGAAGGAGCGTGCGGCCGCCGAGAGCGTGCCGGCAGCCGACGCCTCATCGGCGGCGACGATCGTCGCGACACGCACCGCGGCATCCAGCGGCGGCGCGGCGACTGACAGCACGGCGATCGCGAGCCGCTCCGCAAGGGCGCGCGTCGCACCGGTGTGCGCATCCGCTGAGGTCACGACGACGCAGGAGGCCGCGCGCTCCCAGGCGACGCGCACGGCCATGTCGACCGACCACGACTCGGCCGCGACGGCGCCCGTGAGCACGACGGCCGTCGCCGGTTCGACCCGCTGGAGCCCGTCGAGATCGTCGACGATACGCACGCCCGACACCTGGGCATCGCTCGGCCCGGCCAGCTCGGCCGGCAGATCGAGCCGGTCGA
This sequence comes from Agromyces binzhouensis, assembly GCF_004135055.1. Taxonomy (GTDB): domain Bacteria; phylum Actinomycetota; class Actinomycetes; order Actinomycetales; family Microbacteriaceae; genus Agromyces; species Agromyces binzhouensis. Next base: position 1,145 of record NZ_SDPL01000093.1, read on the forward strand.
CCAGGTCTGCCACCGTCAGGGAACGGGCCATCTCAACTCGCCTTCTCGCGCCAGACGTCGGGCACCTCGACGGCGACGACGTCGACGCGCATGCCGATCGCGCACCGGTCGGGGTCGATCACCTCGCCTTCCTCGCTGACGAGCAGGATCTCGTCTGGTGCCGAGGCGAGCAGGGCCCCATCGCCGAGTACGTGGAAGAACTCGTCTGCCGCGTCGGCACGCATCATCCGCTCCCGTCCGCCGACCTCCCGCAGCAGCACGCTGATACGAGCCGTCGGGGCGGATGCGGAGACCTCGATCGACGTGATCGCCGCTCGCGCGATCACCCGATGCGGCACCGTCGCGAGCGGCCTGCCGGGCCGGGCATCGAGGAACCGTGCGATCGTGCCCGGGTTCGCGGTCGCCCGCAGGTCGCGCCCGCCCATCGGGTAGCCGGCGAAGTAGATCCAGCCCCCGCTCGCCGCGATGAGCTTCGGGAACATCGCCGCGACCCGGTGCGAAGGCCCGTCGACGACGGTCGTCTCGCCGAAGGGCGACACCAGGACCGCGGGAGAGATCGGCAGCCCCGCGAGGGCGAACAACGACTGCTCGACCCGCGGCTGCACGCGCCCGCATCCGTCGGCATCGACGAGCTCGATGCCCGCTGCCGCCGCGGTCGCCAACGCGATCACGGCGTTCTCGCCCGCGGTGTTGAGCGGCAGGATGCCGCGCACCCGTCGGCCCGTCGCCCGCTCGAGCGCAGCGATGGCGCGCGCCGGTTCGGACCCCGATGGAAGGTTCTCGGCGACGGCAGTCGGGGACCCGATGATGCTGATGACCGCGTAGGCATCGTCGTCGGAGCATTCGGCGAGGTCGATCAACGGCACGGGCCCGGCAGCCACCGCCTCCGCCGCCCAGTCGTGCAGCACGTGCAGGGCCGAACTGTCGACCCCCGTCGCGAACGGTCGGGCACCATCGACGAGTGCGTCGACGTCTCCAGCCCGGATGGCGCGGCTCATGCGCTCGCCCCGCTCACGATGCACCGCTGAGGATCGAGACCCGAACGAAGCGCGACCCGTCGGGAACGTACGAGATGGGGACGGCGTCCACCTCCACCTGGCCGGGCTCGAGCGGATCCGCGCCGGCGACGACCGACCGCGACCGGGTCTCCTCGATGATCTCGGCGATCGCGGCGGGCATCCGCGCCTCCGATGCCGTCACGATCCGCTCGGTCTCCACGACCACGCCGCCGAGCGCAGCTCCCAGGGCGATCGCGTAGGCCGCATCGGGCAGTGCACGTGCGTCGTCGGAGTCGCCCACCACCACGACCGCATGCCGCGGCCGGTGCTGGAGGGCCGCCTCGATCGCCGCATCGGGGATCGAATCCCCCGGCTCTACCCGCTGCGTGTGCGCCTCGACGGGGTGGTGGTTGTGGTGGATGCCCCAGGCCTCCGAGACGTCGACCCGCGCCAGGCGTCCGCCCGAGACGCCGATCGTGGTGACCTGTTCCGCGTCGGCGAGCACCACGACGAGGTCGTCGGACGCCGCGAGCGCGAGCGCCCCTGCGACGGCGGCACGCGCGCGACCGTCGATCGAGCCGAACGGGTGGGTCGCGAAGTATTCGAGGGCGACGTGGCCGCCCACCCCGCGAGCCACCGACACCGGGATGCGGCCGAACACGGTGTCGAGTCCCTCCGCGAGCTCCGCCGCCCACGGCACCAGCGCCGCATCGAGCACCGCGCCGTTCTCGCGCTCGCGCAGCCCCATGCCGCCGTACACGTGCGACGAGGTGAAGGCGACGACAGGATGCGCAGCGCGGGCGACCCGCTCGATGCGCCGCTCGACCGCCGGTGCGGCGAGCGAGCCCGCCGCCGCGATCACGACATGCCTCGCACCCGAGGCGACGAGGCCGCCGACCGCGTCGAGCACCTCCGCCTCGGCGGGATGCGTCGACATCGTGCCGAGGAAGTCCGACCCGCCGGAGACGACGCGGACGCCGGCGACCTCGGAGCGACGCTCAGCCGGCCATCCGCTCAACGGCGCGAGGCTCGGCGCCGCAGCGGTCGCGACCCGCAACAGCCCGACTCGCTCCAGGCGGAGATCGGCGAGCGTCGGAGCGAGCGCCAAAGTCGCACCGTGGATCCGGTCGCGGATCGGTCGATCGACGCGCCGCAGCAGGTCGCGGCATCCGCCGACGATCGACCGCTGCCCTCGGATCTCCCCCCGCCACTCGACGGAATCGGCATCGACGACCACGGCGCGCATCCGCGCGGCCGTGACGTCGATGCCGATCCTCATGGAGTCATTCTCGGGGGCCGGTGACGCGCCGCCTAGTCGAGGGGCTTGCCCTCGGTCTCAGGCAGGGGCAGCGCGGCGAGGAACGTGACGACCAGGAACGCGGTGATGAACAGCACCGTCACGGTGAACTCGACCGAGCCGACCAGGAGCGCACCCACGACCGACGGGGCGATCGCGTTCGCGAGGAGCTGCGCCGACGTCGCCCAGGAGAAGCCGGCGGCACGGACCCGGGTCGGGTAGAACTCCCCGTTCCAGGTGTTCCAGATGCCCCATCCGCCGAGGATGAAGAACGAGAGCAGGAAGTTCGCCGCGTACAGCGAGGGCAGATCCCACGAGTACGCGAAGAGCACGCCACCGGCGATCGATCCGAGCACGAATGCGAGGAAGAGCTTCTTGCGGCCGAATCGCTTCGTCAGCCATGCGGCGACGAGGTACCCGGGGATCATGATCAGTGCGCTGATCGCGACGAACCCGAGCGAGGCGTCGAGCGAGAGGCCCCGCTCCTGCAGCAGCGTCGGGAGCCACACCTGCAGGCCCCAGTAACCCCAGTTGAACGCGAAGTTGATGACGAGCATCAGGAGCGTGCGGACGAGCAGCGGCTTCCTGATCAGCTCGAGCGGCGAACCCGACTTCGGTTCGGCCTCGGCGACGATCTCGACGTGTCCCTCGACGGGCGTGCCGAGCTTCGCGAGCACGGCGCGGGCGTCGGCGTCGCGGCCGCGACGCACGAGGTAGTAGGGCGACTCGGGCACCCAGGCCATCAGGACGAAGACCCAGACGCAGGCGACGGCGCTCGCGAGCGCGACGACCTGCCAGCCGAGGTCGCCGAACGCGACGGTCGCGCCGAGGGCGGCCAGCGTGCCGATCGGCCAACCGATCGAGAGGAGCACGGTCGCCCGACCGCGCACGCCGGTCGGCATGAGCTCGAGGAAGTACGGGAAGGTGACGGTGTACGCGCCCGCGAGTGCGAACCCGGAGACCACGCGGAGCGCGAAGAGCGTCTCGTAGTTCGGCGCGAACGCCACGAGCGCCGCGACCACGCCGTACGCGATGAGGCTGACGACCGAGATCGGCTTCCGACCGAACCGGTCGGCGAGCGGACCCCAGATGAGAGCGCCCGGAATCATGCCGATCGCGACGGCCGAGAGCACCCAACCGATCTGGACCGCATCGATGCCGAAGCTCTCCGCGATGTCACCGGACACGTAGACGAGCGCGAGCTGCTCCCACGATTCGATGACGAAGACGACGAACAGTGCGATCGCGATCTTGACGTGCGCGCTCCCGAAGCGCATGCGGTCGTAGACGGCGGCCAGGGTTGCCGGCGCGACGCTGCGCTCGGCTGGTTCCACGGTGCTGGTCACAGGGACTCCTCGGTGTGCGGGTTGGGGCGTGGTGGCACAGTAGGACATCCGCGAACCGCGCGATCGGGCGAGGTGCACTGCTCGATCATCTTCCATTGTGCGCGATGCACACCGTGGCCGCGTGTGAGATGGTCGGCGCACCGAGCAACCACACTCGCAGACGCCTGTGATCATTCCGAGCGTGCCCGGATCGCCGCGGGGGCGAGCCGTCGCGCTCGAACCGGCCTTGCGGTTGGAGCTCGCTCCTGGAGCTCCGCCCACCCGATCAGCTTCGCGAGATACCCGACGTCGAAGTGGCCGGCGAACTCGAGAGGCTGAATCAGATCTCGAGTGCGGCGCCACGATCGAAGGTACGCGAAGTCTCCATCGAGAACGTCTGGATCCCTCGAGTAGGGCAGCGACGTGGTGACGCGCAGCATGCCGGTGATGCCCGAATGTTCACGGCGATGATCCGCTTGTTCGCGAACATGGTGAACTCGCGCATGCCCTTCGCCGTGGCTAGGGACGTCTCGCCGTCGACGTACTGGGTGCGCACGCGGCATCGCGAATTGGCGCTGCCGAACGCGGCGATGGAATCCGCCGGCGACCCTCGCGTTGACCTCATCAGGGGACCCCGCGGAACGGGCGCCGGCGCTCGACGCAGCGGGCCGCCACTCTCTCAGAAACCGAGGAGCACCATGACCGACGCACGCACCCGGCTGACCGAGCTGCTCGGCATCCGGCATCCGATCGTGCTGGGCCCGTTCGGCGGGCTGTCGTCGGTCGAGCTGACCGCGATGGTGAGCGAGCTCGGCGGCCTCGGCTCGTACGGCCTCTACGGGTACGACGCCGACCGCATCCGCGAGACGGGAGCCGCGATCAGGGCCGCGACGAGCGGTCCGTTCGCGCTCAACATGTGGCTGCCGATGGCGACGGATGCCGCGCCCGAGCCCGGCGCGTTCGAGCGGGCCGTGGCATCCACTCGACCGTTCTTCGACGAACTCGGGGTGCCGGCGCCGGCGTCGCCGCCCGAGCGGTTCCTGCCGACGTTCGAGGAGCAGTGGGCGGCCGTGCTCGAGGTGCGGCCCGCCGTCGCGAGCTTCGTGTTCGGGGTGCCCCCGGCGAGCGTGGTCGCGAGCGCTCGCGAGCGCGGCATCCGCCTGGTGGGCACGGCGACGACGGTCAACGAGGCGGTCGCGCTGCAGGATGGCGGCATCGACGCGGTCGTCGCGACCGGGCTCGAGGCGGGCGGGCACCGGGTCGCGTTCCTGCGCGAGCCTGAGCAGGGCCTTGTCGGGTCGATCTCGCTCATCCCGCAGGTCGTCGACGCGGTCGAGGTGCCCGTGATCGCCGCGGGTGGGATCGCCGAACGGCGCGGCGTCGCGGCCGCGCTCGCGCTCGGGGCGGCGGGCGTTCAGGTCGGGACGGCGTTCCTTCGCACCCGGCAGTCGGCGACGACGGATGCGCACCGGGACGCGATCGTCGCGACGGCCGCCGAGGACACGGTGCTGACGCGGGTCATGAGCGGGCGGCTCGCGCGCGGCGCGGAGAACCGGGCGGTGCGCGAACTGACCGCGGCCGGCGGCAGGGCGCCGTTCCCGATGCAGAACTGGATCACGGGGCGCTTCCGCGCCGAGGCCGTGCGCGTCGGTCGAGGCGACCTGCAGTCGCTGTGGATGGGGCAGTCGGGGCGGCTCGCGGTGCGGGATGACGCGGGAGAGGTGTTCGCGGAGCTGGTCGCGGGGGTGGGGTGAGGGGCGACGGCGGCTGACGCGCGTCGATTCACCGGCTTCTCCTCGACGGCGAGCGCACGAGGGGTGGCACCGCCGTCAACGTGCCAAGACGGATGCCGCGGGCCGGTTCTTCCGCCGGGGTGTTCCGCGCGACGAAGTGCCTGGCCGGGGCCGCCGGCAAGGCATTGACAGCTGCCACTCGTGCGCCTGGGGCGGACCGGAGCGGGCGCCGATCACCTCCGTCGCGGTCCTGCCGGTGACACCGGTGGGTGCGACGACCCGTCCTCCACAGGGCTGTTGCAGCTGCACCCATCCACAGGCACTTTTGGCTGGTCAGCGGTGCTTTCATGAGCAGAGCGAATGTCAGTGGGTGCCTGCAGAATCGAGACATGGATCCGCCGCTCAGCGCACTCGACCGAGACGTCGAGACGTTGCGCGCGGCCTGGAGTGGTGCGATGCCGCCGTTCGGCACGACCGGCGGGGCGACGCAGGCCGAGATCGCCGAGATGAGCGATGCCGGTCTGGTGCGCGTGACCGACGCGCTCGCGCGGGTACGCCGCGACGCCGAGGCGCTCCTCGCGCGCGTCGCGGCCGAGGTGTCGAAGCGATCAAGCACCGAACGCGGCGATGCGAGCCTGGCGAGGGCCCACGGCTTCCACAACCCGGTGCGACTGATCGCCGCGTCGACCGGCGCTTCCCGGAGCGATGCGGCGAAGCTCGTCGCGGTCGGCACCGCCACGGCCGAGCGGCAGACGTTCAGCGGTGAGCGGCTGCCGTCGCGGCATCCGCACGTCGCCTCGGCGCTCGAGTCGGGCCTGATCGGCATCGACGCGGCGTCCGCGATCACCTCGATGCTCGACCGCGTGGGGCTGCGCGCCGACCCCGAGCTGGCCGACACCGTCGAGCGGGCCCTGGTCGAGCTCGCCTCGCGGGTGCCGCTCGACCTGCTCGTGCGCGGCGTCCGTGAGGCCGAGGCGAGGCTCGACCGCGATGGCGTCGAGCCTCGTGAAGAGCGGCTGCGCGGCGAGCGGTCGCTCGCGATGCGCGAAGACTCGGCCGGAATGGTGCACCTGCACGCCCGACTCGATCCCGAGACCGCAGCGCCGATCAAGGCAGCCGTCGAGGCGCTCGTGCGCGACGCGCTCCGCCGCCGCGAGCCCGGGGCTGCCGATCTTGCTCCCGTCATCGCCGACCAGCGCTCGATCCCCCAGATCCAGGCCGACGCGCTCGCCGCCATCGCGCGCCACAGCCTGGGCTGCGAGCAGACGCTCGCTCCGCTCGCCAAGACCACAGTCGTCGTGCGCCTCGACCACGCCGCACTCGTCGACGGGCTCGGTGCCGCCCGCATCGACGGCATCGAGCAGCCGATCTCGGCGACCACCGCCCGTCGTATGTCGGCGGACGCCGAGATCATCCCGATGGTGCTCGGCGGAGACGGAGTGCCGCTCGACCTCGGCCGCTCCGCCCGACTCTTCAGCCGCGCCCAGCGGCTCGCACTCGCCGAGCGCGACGGCGGCTGTGCCTCCTGCGGACAGAACATCGCCTACGTCGATGCTCACCACATCCGATGGTGGGAGCGCGACGCCGGCCCGACCGATCTCGCGAACGGCGTCATGCTCTGCTCGTTCTGCCACCACCGAGTCCACCGCGAGGGCTGGGGCATCCGCGCGACCCGAACCGAGGTGTGGTTCATCCCTCCCCCGCACGTCGATCCCGATCGCGTGCCCCGGCTCGGCGGCCGAGCGCGCTTCGCGTTGCCCGAGTGCCGGTCGGCGGCATGAGACCGGAGAGTGCGGCGGCGCTGCCGCGCTGGCGCGCCTGCGTGCTGGCGCGCTTCCGTGACGGCGCGGTTCTGTGCCGGCGCGGTTCCGTCGGGGTTCGGTGCTGGCGGGGTTCCGTGCCGGCCCGCTTCCGTACTGACGCGCTTCCGTATCGACGCGGTTCCGTGCTGGCGGGTTCCGAGTGGCCGCGGTTCTGTGCTGGCGGGTTCGAGTGCGCGCGGTTCCGTGCTGGCGGGTTCGTGTGCGCGCGGTTCCGTGCTGGCGGGTTCCGTGTGGGCGCGGTTCCGTGCTGGCGCGCTCCCGCGCCACCGCACTGCGACGACCCAGGGCCGCCGTCCCGGCGCGTGCGACTCCGGCCGCGAAGCCCGCAACACTCCTCGCGCCGACCTCGGCGAAATCGTGCAGCCGGGTCGCCGGGTCGCCAGGTCGCCAGGTCGCCAGGTCGCCGGGTCAGCCGGGTCAGCCGGGCCACCCCACCCGCTGCTACTCTTTCGGGCACCGTGCAACAACAGATCGAGGAGGTGAGTCCCATGAACGGAACGACGTGGGTGCTCCTCGCAGAGGTCACGGTCGGGCGATAGGTCGCCGGGGAGCGTCGATCAGGCACAATCCCGAAAGGCACGACCATGCACTTCACCAACACGACGCGCCCCGACGACCACGACCACCATCACGGCGTCGTCGAGCGCGGATTCATCCTCGACGACATCCCGGGCATCCTGTGGACGCCCGAACCGAGCGCCGCATCCGCCCCACTTCCGCTGATCCTGCTGGGGCACCCGGGCGGGCTCGATCGCATGCGTCCACGACTGGTCGCACGCGCCACCCAGGCGGCGGCACAGGGCTTCGCCGCCGCCACGATCGAGCTCCCCGGCAGCGGCGAACGGCCGCCGTCGCCCGACGCCGAGCAGGCACGCGCCGAGCTGCGCGCGCG
>NZ_SDPL01000094.1 GCF_004135055.1 Agromyces binzhouensis
CGGCCGCGACGACCGGGCCCCCTCACGACGCGGCGGGCGCGGCTCCGCCGACGCATCCGGCCCGTCGTTCGCGGAACGCTCGGGGCTCACGACGTGGGACTGGGACGACCTCCCGGGCCACGTCGACACCCGGCAGGCCGGCAACGTCGTGCGCGCCTACCCGGCGCTCGTCGACGAGGGCGCGTCCGTCGCCCTGCGACTGGTCCCGACGGAGGACGAGCGCGATCGCGCGTCGCGCCGCGGCATCCGTCGACTCCTGATCCTCGCCACGCCGACGCCGGTGGCGTACGTGCAGGAGCACCTGTCGAACCAGGAGAAGCTCGCACTGGCCTCCAGCGCGTACCCCGGCCCCCGGGCGCTGCTCGACGACTGCCTCGCGGCCGTCGTCGACGCCGAGATGCGGGCGCGCCATGCGGACGGCCTGGTGCGCACGCGCGCCGACTTCGAGGCGGTGCGCGACGCGGTCTCGGCGAGTGTGATGGACCGCATGTTCGAGGCCGTCGGGCTCGTCTCCCGGATCCTCGTCGCAGCGCGGGACGCCGACCGCGCGATCTCGAAGGCGTCGAGCCTGCAGCTCATGTCGGCGCTCGCCGATGCCCGCTCGCAGCTCGAGTCGCTCGTGCCGGCGGGCTTCGTCTCGGCCACCGGCCTCGAGCGGCTCCGCCACCTGCCCCGGTACCTCGAGGCGATCACCGTCCGCGTGCGCCGCATGCAGGAGAACCCGGGCCGCGACCGGCAGTGGCTCACGGAGTTCGACCAGGCGCGCACCGCCTACGAGAAGGCCGGCGGCACGGTGCCGATCGACGCGGAGGCCGACGCACGGCTCGTGCGCGTGCGCTGGATGCTCGAGGAGCTGCGCGTCGGGCTGTTCGCCCAGGAGCTCCGGACCGCGGAGACCGTCTCGGTCAAGCGGATCGTCAGGGCGCTCGCCGAGTGAGCGCGGCGAGCCGCGCCGCGTAGCCGGGCTCGAGCTCCTCGAAGCGCGCGTCCCATCGCGCCCGATCCTTCGGCGCCGCCGGGTCGGCGAGGTGCCAGCCGAGGCTCTCGAGGTAGGTGTGCCAGCCGGGGCCGTAGTCGGGCCGCGTGACGTGCTCGTGCAGGAGGCGCAGCCGGGTGCGGGCACCCTCGGGCTCGAGGCGCACGGTGAGGAGCGTCGGCGCCTCGCCGACCACGGTCCAGGTGGTGGCGAACCCGTTCGGCGGCTCGCAGGAGACGACCTCGCCGTCGCAGTAGACGTCCCCGTCGCGGGTGAGGGCCTGCCAGCGCCCGCCGAGCCGGAAGTCGCCGCGGTACGCCGCCATCCATCGGGCGAGCCGCTCGGGGGTGGTGATCGCCTCCCACAGGTCGTCGGGATCGGTGTCGTAGACGTCGTCGAACGCGAGTCGGAAGCCCGGCTCATCGGCGTGGATCTCTCCGGTCACGGCCATCATGCGTCCCTCCGTCGGGCGCGCGCTCCGCGCGCGATCTCGGTGTGCAGTGCGTCGAGTCGCTGCGGCCAGAGCCGACGGTACCGTTCGAGCTGCGCGTCGGCCTCGTCGAGCCCGGCGCGTTCGAGCGCGTAGATGCGGCGTGCGCCGTCGGCGCGCACCGTGGCGAACCCCTGTTCGCGGAGGATGCGCAGGTGCCTCGACACGGCCGGCTGCGTGATGCCGAACTCCGCCGCGACGACGTCGACCACGGAGCCCGCCGGCCGCTCGCCGTCGGCCAGGAGGTCGAGGATGCGGCGGCGCACCGGGTCGCCCAGGACGTCGAACGCGTGCACGGCGACAGGCTATCATTCTGAGGTTATATAGGGAAGCACTGATGCGATCTCGATGCGCGGGCGGGCTCCGTTCGCGTCGATAGGATCGAGCCACCGTGGCCGGCTACACAGATCTCCTCAGGACCAAGGGCGTCGCGCGCATCATCGCCGCCCAGCTGACCGCACGGTTCCCGTCCGGCATGCTCTCGCTCGCGTTCCTGCTGCACGTCGAGCAGCAGACCGGATCGTACGGCGCCGCGGGCCTCGTCCTCGCGGCGACCTCGATCGGGCAGGCGATCGCCGGCCCGATGACCAGCCGGCTGATGGGCCGATTCGGCATGCGGCCAGTGCTCGTCACGACCCTCGTCGTGTGCGTGGCCGCCGTCGTCGCGATCGGCGTGCTCCCGCTCACCGTGCCCCTCTACATGGCGATCGGGTTCGTCTGCGGCCTCGCGACGCCGCCCGTGCAGCCGGCCGTCCGCACGATCTACCCGAAGATGGTGAACTCGCGACAGCTCACCCCGCTGTTCTCCCTCGACGCGTCCGCGCAGGAGATCATCTGGGTGGTCGGACCGGTCGTGACGACGTTCGTCTCGACGCAGGTCGGCACCGTCTGGGGCATCCTGCTCGCCGCCGCGCTCATGGTGGTCGGCGGCATCTGGTTCATCTCCTCCCCCGAGCTCGGCCGCGTGCGCATCCCGCGCTCGAAGCGCGCGTTCGGCAAGGTGCTCGCCCGACCGCCCGTCATGCTCGCGACGATCGTCGGCTTCCTCCTCATCGGCGCGTGCGCCGCGATCGAGGCGGGTGTGGTCGCCGCGTTCGGCCACGACGGCGCCGAGGCGGGAATCGTGCTCGCGATCTTCTCGATCGGCAGCCTCGCCGGGGGCCTCGGGCTCGGCCACGTGCCCATCGGGCCGTGGTCCACGGCCCGCCGCATGTTCATCGTGTTCGCCGGAACCGCGCTCGCCGCCTTCTCGATGGACTTCTGGTGGCTCTCGATCACGCTCTTCATCGCGGGAATCGGCATCGCCCCGGCCCTCGCGGTGCTGTTCGCGATCGTCTCGGCGAGCGTGAAGTTCTCCGACACGGCCGAGGCCTACGGATGGGTCGGCACGGGCCAGCTCATCGGCGCCGCCCTGGGCTCCGCGCTCGCGGGCTTCCTCATCGACGGCTTCGACGCGGTCGGCGCGTTCTGGGCCGCGACCGTGCTCGCGCTCCTCGGCTTCCTCGTCCCGGCGCTCGCGCGGCGGTGGCATCCCGACCTCCGCGGCCGCGACGCCAGCCCGATCCCCGACACCGAACCGGTCACGATCACGCCGAGCTGACCGGGCTCGACGCTGACCGGACCCCGAACGAAAGGCGCACGGATGACGCAGCCGCCCCTCGCACCCCACGTCCGACTCGCCGACGGGCGGGCGATCCCGCAGGTCGGCTACGGCATGTACAAGGTGCCGGCAGCGGATGCCACGCGGCTCGCGCTGACCGCGATCGAACTCGGGTACCGCCACCTCGACACCGCCGCCCTCTACGGCAACGAGGCCGAGGCCGGTGCCGCGGTGCGCGAGAGCGGCCTGCCGCGCGAGGAGCTCTTCGTCACGAGCAAGGTCTGGAACGACGACCACGGCTACGACGAGACGCTCGCCGCGTTCGACGCCGCCATGGAGCGCTTCGCGCTGGACCGCCTCGACCTGTTCCTCATCCACTGGCCCGTGCCGTCGCACGACCGCTACGTCGACACGTGGCGCGCGCTCGTGCGACTGCGCGACGAGGGTCGGGTCGGCTCGATCGGCGTCTCGAACTTCCATGCGCACCACCTCCAGCGGATCATCGACGAGACCGGCGTCGCACCGGTCGTGAACCAGGTCGAGCTGCACCCGTGGCTCCCGCAGCGCGAGCTCCGCGCGTTCCACGAGCGGATCGGCATCCGCACCGAGGCATGGTCGCCGCTCGCGCGCGGCCGCCTGCTCGGCGATCCCGTGCTCGAGCCGATCGCCGCGAAGCACGGGCGGTCGGTCGCGCAGGTCGTGCTCGCCTGGCACGTCGCACAGGGCACGATCGTGATCCCCAAGGCGTCGAGCCCCGAGCGCATCGCTGAGAACCTGGACGTGTTCTCGTTCCGGCTCGATGACGAGGACGTCGCGGCGATCGCGGCACTCGAGTCCGGCGAGCGCACGGGCCGCGATCCCGATGACGACTGACGGTCCGCGGCGCCTGACGCGGCATCCGACCGTGCTCCGGCGATTCGAGGGCTCACAGGCGGCCGCAACCCGATCGTGACCCGACTTGCAGCGGGCGTCCAGACATCGGCTCCCGCCTCGGCGTTACGGTGACCGCATGACCAGCCGAGGAATCCGATCCGCAGGGCTCGTCGCCCTCTCCGCGCTCCTCCTCACGGGCTGCAGCATGGGCTCGGGAGGATCCGACCAGACGGCGTCGGAGCCCGACGTCGGCCTCGAGGCGCCCGCCGACGGCGGCGTCGCCCCGCGCGACGAGCAGCCGTTCACCGAGGACGAGCAGGCGGGGACGATCGAGGAGGACCGCAGCGTCATCACGACGGGCTGGATGGCGGTCACGGTCGACGACCCCATCGACTCCGCCGCCGAGGTCGCCGCCATCGTCGGCGCCGCCGGCGGGCGCGTCGACGGCCGCAACGAGACGCCCGGAACGGAGACCCAGCAGGCGCGGGCCACCCTCGTGGTCCGGATCCCCGCCGACCGCTTCGACGCCGTGCTCGGCGACCTGCGCGAACTCGGCGACGTCGACTCCGTGCGGCTCGACGCCTCCGACGTGACCCAGCAGAAGCGCGACCTCGACTCGCGGATCGCCTCGCTCGAGACCTCGGTCGACCGCCTCCGGGCGCTCATCGCCCAGGCCGACGACGTGGGAGACCTCATCGCGATCGAGTCCGAGCTCACCACCCGGCAGACCGAGCTCGACGCGCTCACGACGCAGCGCGACTGGCTCGCCGACCAGGTCGACTACTCGACCCTGACGGTCGAGCTGCTCTCCGAGGGGCTCGCGCCGCAGGCCGGCCCGAACGACTTCTGGAGCGGCGTCGTCGCGGGATGGAACGCGCTGACGGCGTTCGTCTCCGGCCTGCTCGTCGCGATCGGCGTCATGCTCCCCTGGCTCGCGCTGCTCGCGGTGATCGCCGCGATCGTCGTCGGCATCATCGTGCTCGCGAGCCGCGGCGGTCGTCGAGCACAGGGCACGGCGGGCACGAGCGGATCGGGTGCGGAGCCGGGCGCGACCGGGCAGCCGACCTCTCCGGTCGGCCCCGGCGGGGCCGGCACCGACCGGAACGGCCCGGCGTAGGCTGGCGCCGTGACCGCCGACACGACCGTGGACTCCCTGCTCGACGACGACCTGCTCTCACGATTCCGCGATCGGGCGGCGCGCTACGACCGCGAGAACGCTTTCTTCGCCGACGACCTCGACGAACTCGCGGAGCGCGGGTACCTCCGCGCCCTCGTGCCCGCGAAGCTCGGCGGCCTCGGCTGGAGCCTCGCCGACGTCGTCCGCGCGCAGTCGCGGCTCGCGACCGCCGCACCGGCGACCGCGCTCGGCGTGAACATGCACCTGGTCTGGACGGGCGTCGCGCGTCTCCTGCACGACCGCGGCGACGACGGCCTCGACTTCGTCCTCGAGGAGGCCGCGGCCGGCGAGGTCTTCGCCTTCGGCATCAGCGAGGCCGGGAACGACCTCATGCTCTTCGGCTCGGGCACGGTCGCCGATCCGCAGCCCGACGGCAGCGTGCGCTACACGGGCCGGAAGATCTTCACGTCGCTCTCGCCGGCGTGGACGCGGCTCGGCGTGCACGGGCTCGACGCCGCCTCGGCGGACGCTCCCAAGCTCGTGTACGGGTTCATCGACCGCGAGGACCCGGACGTGCGCACGCTCGACGACTGGGACACGATCGGCATGCGCGCCACGCAGAGCCGCACGACCGTCCTCGACGGCGCCGTCGTCGCACCGGACCGAGTCGTGCGCCGCCTCGACCCAGGACCCGACCCCGACCCGTTCGTCTTCGCGATCTTCGCGTGCTTCGAGCTCTTCCTCAGCGCCGTCTACGCCGGCCTCGCCGAGCGGGCGCTCGCACTCGCCGTCGACGCCGCGCGCTCCCGGACGTCGGCACGCACCGGTCTCCCCCGATCCGAGGACCCCTCGGTGCGCCGGCGCATCGCCGAGGCCGCGCTCGCACTCGACGGGGTGCCGCCGCAGCTCGTCGGCCTCGCGAACGACGTCGCCGACGGCACCGACCACGGAGCCCTCTGGTTCGCCAAGCTCTCCGGCGTGAAGGTGCGCACCGTGCAGACCGCGCGCGACGTCGTCGACGCGGCGGTCCGAGTCGCCGGCGGCGCGACGTACTTCGCGGGGAACGAGCTCGGCCGCCTGCAGCGCGACGTGCTCGCCGGCGTCTTCCACCCCTCGAGCGACGACGCCGCGCTCAACACCATCGCGAACGCGTGGCTCGGCCCCGTGCAGGACTGACCGCCCGACGGAGCACCCCTCGCCATCGCTAGACTGGCGCCGCGGCGGCCCCGCCGCGTCCGAAGGAGGTCCCTCGTGAGCGTGTTCCCGTTCCTCATCGCCATGGCGCTGTTCGTGTTCGGAATGTGGGTGTTCAGCATCGCCGATGTCGTGCCGGGCTTCGAGGCGATCGTCTTCTTCAGCGGCATCGTGTGCGTGTCGCTCTCGCTCGCCATCCCGTTCAACGTCCTCGGCCGGCGCGAGTCCGGCGTCTGATGGGGCTGCCCGACACCGACACGATCGTCACGTATCCGGCGGGCGACCTGCGCGCCGAGGGCCGGGTGCTCGTCGCCTCGCCCCATGGCGACCACCTCGCCGTGATCACGGACCGCACGAGCATCCACCCGGTCGATGCGGCGTGGCCCGACCAGCCGGCCGATGCGGGAGTGCTCCGCGCCGGCGCACGCGAGTACGCGATCCGCGACGCGGTCGTCGCCGCGACCGACGGCGACGACCTGCACATCGGCAGCGTGCCCGTGCGTCCCGGCACCGAGGGCTGGTCGTTCCTCGTCGCGCACCTCCTCGACGCCGACGCCGAGGTGGGCGAGGGCGACGAGGTCGAGCTCGAGGCGGATGCCGCGACCCGCCGGGCGCTGTCGATCGGCCACACCGCATGCCACGCGGCCTCGCTCGCCCTGAACCGCGCGCTGGCCGACCGTTGGTCGAAGGCCGCGCGCGAGGACGCGCTCGGCTCGCCCGACTTCGACGGCATCGCCATCGCCTCGTCCCGCATCGAGCCGTCCGGTTCGGTCGACCGCTACCGGCTGAACAAGTCGCTGCGTCGGGCCGGGTTCGACGCGGCGGGGCTCGCCGACGGACTCGACCGGCTCGCGGCATCCGTCGACTCGACGCTCGCCGAGTGGATCGCCGACGACGCGAAGGTGCGCATCGAGCGCGTGGGCGAGGACCTCACCGACCGCCGCACCTGGGTCTGCGAACTGCCGCACGCGTCCGCGCGGATCCCGTGCGGAGGGACGCACGTGGCGTCGCTCGGCGAACTCGGCACCGTGGGCGTCTCGTTCGCCGTCGAGGACGACGGCGGCACGCCCGTCCTCGTGATGACCACGCGCGCCGGGGCATCCGCCTGATCGATCTCGGGGTGCCCCCGGCCGCGGGCCGATGCGCACCTCGGGATCCCTGAGCGTTCCTCAGCCGCGAGGGCGCCCGACGGGGATACGATGTCGACCGTGGGAATTCGCATCGAGAAGGTCGACCTGCCCGGGATCGGCTTCCGCCACGACCTCGTCACCGACAGCGGTCGGCGAATCAGCGTGGTGTCGCACCGGGACGGCGAACGCGACCTCGGGGTCTTCGACGAGGACGACCCCGACGAGTGCCGCGACACCATCGCACTGAACGACGACGAGGCGGCCGCCCTGGCCGACGTCCTCGGCGCCTCCGTCATGCTCGCTCGGCTGACCAGCCTGTCCGACATGGCGACCGGGCTGTTCACCGAGCAGATCGCCCTGCCGACGGACTCGCCCTACCTGAATCACCCGCTCGGCGACACCAAGGCGCGCACGCGCACGCACTCGTCGATCGTGGCGATCATGCGCGACGGCCAGGTCATCCCGTCGCCCACCCCCGCCGACGTCCTGCGCGCCGGTGACGTGATCGTGGCCGTCGGAACCCGCGGCGGACTCGACGGATTGGCCCGACTGCTCTCCAACGGCCCCGACTGACGCCGGGGGCCCGATGCACGAGACCACGCTGCTCCTGATCGAAGTCGGCGCGCTGCTCCTCGCCATGAGCCTCCTGGGGCGCCTCGCCATCCGCATCGGCCTCTCACCGATCCCCTTCTACCTGCTGCTCGGTCTCGCGTTCGGCAACGGCGGCCTGCTCCCCTTCGACGCCAGCGAGGAGTTCTTCGCCACGGGCGCCGAGATCGGCGTCATCCTGCTGCTCGCCCTCCTCGGACTCGAGTACACCGCGGAGGAGCTGGTCATCGGCCTCAAGTCGTCCCGGCGAGCCGGCATCCTCGACGCGGTGATGAATGCGCTGCCCGGCGCGGCGGTCGCGCTCCTGCTCGGCTGGGGTCCCATCGCCGCCGTCGCCCTCGCGGGCGTCACCTGGGTCTCCTCGTCCGGCGTCGTCGCCAAGCTGCTCCGCGACCTCGGACGACTCTCCAACCGCGAGACGCCCTCGGTGCTGGCCGTGCTCGTCATGGAGGACCTCGCCATGGCGTTCTACCTCCCGGTGCTGTCGGCACTCGTGGTGGGGGCGAGCCTGATGCAGGGCGCGATCGGCGTCGCGATCGCCGTCACGATCGTGGTCGTGATCCTCTTCCTCGCCCTCCGGCACGGCCACGTCATCTCGCGGTTCTTCCCCGCCGAGCACGCCGAGCCGCTGCTGCTCGGGGTGCTCGGTCTCGTGATGCTCGTCGCCGGACTCGCCGCGGAGGTGAGCGTCTCGGCCGCGGTCGGCGCGTTCCTCGTCGGCATCGCGCTCTCGGGGCGGGTGGCGGCGAACGCGAGTGCGGTGCTCACCCCGCTCCGCGACCTCTTCGCGGCGATCTTCTTCGTCTTCTTCGGGCTGGCCACCGACTCGTCGGAGATCCTCTCGATGCTGCTGCCCGCTGCTGGACTCGCCGCCCTGACGATCCTCACGAAGCTCGTGTCGGGGGCGTACGCCGCCCGGCGGGCCGGCGTGGGCACGCTGGGCCAATGGCGCGCCGGCCTCGTGCTCGCCCCTCGCGGCGAGTTCTCGATCGTCATCGCCGGGCTCGCGGTCGGTTCGGGCATCGAGCCCGCACTCGCCCCGCTCGCCACCGGCTACGTGCTCATCACGATCCTGGCGGGCTCGTTCCTCGCGCGCCTGCCGGACGTCGAGTGGTTCCGCGCCGCCGTGCGCCGCCGGTCGAAGCGGCTCGCCGCGGCGAAGGCGTAAAC
>NZ_SDPL01000095.1 GCF_004135055.1 Agromyces binzhouensis
ACCTCGCTCCGGGCCGCGCCGACGCGGACCGACGGCGCGGTGCGCATCACCGCGAGCCTCTACGACCCGCCGAGCCGCGGCGGGGATCCGCTCGCGTGGACCCGCAACTGGGTCACCGCGGTCGTGCTGCCGACCGCGCCGGCGGACGGCCGCGTGTTCTACCGCTTCCGCGTCGGCAGCCGCCTCGTGCTCGACGGTCGCGCCGAGACCGCGCTCGTCTCGACGAGCGTGCACGTCGGAGTCGTCGCCGATGCGGCCTCCGGCAGCCCGTTCGACGTGCCGGGCTTCGCGACCCCGACGCTGCGTCCGCTCGTCGGCGTCACGGCGCGCGAGGACGTCGACGCACACGCCGAGCAGGACATCGAGGGCTCGATCGCCGTGCGGGCGGGCGAGTCGCCCGTCATCGGCATCGTCGTCGGCGCGGACATCGTGTTCCGCGACGGCTGGATGCGCGTGCACGAGGGATCCGGGCTCTGGGTCGGCGCCGCCGACCGCGGCGCGACCGGCTCCGTCGAGGTGCGCTTTGCGCCCGACGCGCTGCTCGACCTCTTCGGCGACGCCGGAATCTGACACCCGCGAGCGTCCCGTGCGGCGTAGCCTCGCCGCATGGGACGCTTCGCCGTCGTGCTGCCGGTCGACCCGCTCGCCGCGGGCGGCAGCGTCCCCGTGTCGTCGTGGCCGCTGCACGTCAGCGTGGTCAAGCTGTGACCCGCGTTGTCACGAGAGACGCCACATCTCGGGCGGCAAGACTCAGCCAGAAACACTCTCAGAGCCGCCGGTCGATGTATGCGGCGGCTCCGGTTCCACGACCTCGAGCAATGACCACCGGCCAGCCCCCTCAACTTGAGGCCGACGTCTCTCGTAGGCGGCGCGGTTCGCCCTCGCATTCGGACGCAAGCGCATACGCCTCAGATCGTCCATTCCGATCGGTGCAAGGAAGCGGAAACCACGAGAATTCAACTGCACGGCCACGGCACTCGCAGTCTCCGGAAATCTGGAAACTGCGTCGGCGAGCGAGTCGTACGGCTTGTCGCCGTTGATCGAGTGCATGCGCGCTTGATTCTTCACGGACCAACGAATTCGCGGTTCACGCTCGTCGAGCCTCTTCTGAAGCGCGCGCTCAGCATCCTTCGTGGTGTCGCGCCTGTCGAAGTAGATAACGTCCACGTCGTCTCTTGGCGACTCGATCGGACGGCCCTCGATCGCGTCCCACACGCCTTCTCGCAGGAATCCCCCCGTAATCCATGCTCGAGATCCGAGCTCTTCATGGACGGCCCTCAGGGCCGCTATTCGCAGTGGGTCACGGCGTAGAAGTGAGGCAACGCGCCGCGCATCAACCTTCGAAGCACGGCTCTGCATGCGACTTGGGCGAACTACGACCTTGCGCAGCATGCTCGGATTCACTTCCCCTCGAGAAGTCGGTGCCGCTATTGATCGAAGCCGCTTCTGGACGGCGTCGTTCTTCGCCTTCTCGTACTCCTTGTCTGTCGATGGTGGGAGAGTCGCCAGAACGCCCTTGTATCGAGTCCGTATTTGATCTAGGTCGCTCCCATTGATCGTGCGTTCACGGGCGTCATGCATCTCGACTAGATCGGTGCAATCTCGCATGAACTCGGTCAACACCTCGAGCGATCTATAGTGCCGGTTGGCACGCTCGCCGAACCGAAATACGAGACCCACCAAGGTCGCGATAAGCACTACGAGCACGGCAATGTTGAAGACTGTTTCAACGGCGGGGACCAAATCGAGGGCGTCAGTCGGGGCCGGTGCCAAGAGTTCAGCAATGCGGTCGAC
This sequence comes from Agromyces binzhouensis, assembly GCF_004135055.1. Lineage (GTDB taxonomy): Bacteria > Actinomycetota > Actinomycetes > Actinomycetales > Microbacteriaceae > Agromyces > Agromyces binzhouensis. The sequence goes on from NZ_SDPL01000095.1 coordinate 1,795, forward strand.
TCCCGCAAAACCGATGACGCTGACGAGCGTAGCGACGAGCACCGTGATGACCAGGTACCACACCTCCAGCCGTTGAGCTCGGCTAGCTTTGTTGCTCTGGATCTGGCGTAACACCCTCGCTCGCCGCACGTACGCGTCCACGGCGTCGCGCATCCGCGTCCTACGGCGCCGAATAGTCATCTCCGAGACCATATCCCAGGAATCCCAGATCTCTACATAGGGGTCATGAGCCTCTGGAGTGAGCTCACATACGCACGATCGGAGAGTGGGCGGGTATCGTTCGGCCAAACACCATCGATCGCGATCCACACCCACTCCATGCCCGCACGCAACTCCCGACGCCCCGCCCCGCCACCAGCCTCGAGCACAGGCGACCGACGCGGCCGCCGCGCTTCGCGACGTGGGTAGGCCGACGTACGTCCTTGCGGACGCAATCGTGCTCTGTGGACCTACTCGCGCTCGGCGCCCGCGGGCCGGTCGGATGTGGTGCCCAGCGCGCCCTCGTCCGCAGCCGCGGCACGGGACTTCTGCCACGGCCAGTGGCCGGAGATCTCGACCTCGAGCGACCAGCTGAGGAACGTGCGGATGACGACGATGAGCGCGAGCACCGTCACCGACTCGATCGTCGGCGTGACCGCGACCGTGCGGATGATGTCGGCCGCGACGAGGAGCTCGAGCCCGATGAGGATGCCGCGGCCGAGCACGCGACGGAACCGCGTGTAGACGGGGCCGAGGTTCCGGATGCGACGGATCGCGGCATCCGCCATCGCGTAGAGCACGCCGACGACGATCGCGACCACGCCGAGGAGGTCGATGACCTCGCCCGCCCTCGTGATGACCGGTCCGAATTCCATGTGCCTCCCCTGCCGCACACGGTAGACCCGAAGGCGGAGGAGCGGAGGGATGCGTCGCGCGTGGCGCGCACGCGGGTGCGACCGGGCGGAGGGGGCACGGGTGGTGCCGACCTGGACTGGGGGTTCCGGCGCTCGCTCGGCGCGAGGAGAATGCCCTCGTCGGCCGACACCGGAGTCGGCGACGTTCGAGACAGGAGTCCGATGATGCGAACCTCCCGGATCCTCGCCGCGGCCGCCCTGGCCGTCGCGGCCGCACTGAGCCCGGGCATCGCCCAGGCGTCCCCGTCGACCTGGACCGCCCCGCTCTCCGCGGCACAGGAGGTCCCGGCCAACGACTCGCTCGCGCGAGGCCAAGCGGTCTTCATGCTGTCGGCCGACGGCACCGAACTCGACTACCGCCTCATCGTGGCGAACCTGGACAACCCGGTCGCGTCCCACATCCACCTCGCGCCCGCCGGCCAGAACGGCCAGGTCGTCGCCTTCCTGTTCGGGCCGGCGGCACCGGGTGGAGGACGCACGAGCGGCGTGATCGCCACGGGAACGATCACGGCGGCGGACCTCATCGGTCCGCTGGCGGGCGCGTCGCTCGCCGACCTCGTCGATGCGATCGAGTCGGGCGGCGCATACGTCAACGTCCACACGAACGACGGCGTCGCACCGGTCACGGGCGAACCGGGTGACATCCCGAGCGGCGAGATCCGCGGCCAGATCGGCTGACGCGCCGCAGAAGGCGGCGACGGATGCCGCGGGCGTGACGCGCCTTCCCATGCACGTCGCGCCCGCGGCATCCGTCGCCCGCGCGCTCCGGCGCGCGTCACCGCCGGCCGTCGCCCACCCCTGAGCGACGGCCGGCGGTGAGGTCCGCTACGAGACCTGCTGCTGCAGGTGGTAGCGGAGGCTGGACAGCTCGGCCTTGAGGGCCGCGGGCACCCGGTCGCCGAACTGGCCGAAGTACTCCTCGGTGAGGTCGCACTCCGCGAGCCAGGTCTTCGGGTCGACCTCGAAGAGCTGCTCGAGCGCGTCGTCGCTGATCTCGATTCCGTCGAGGTCGAGGGAGCCCTCGGCCGGCAGGTTGCCGATCGGGGTCTCGTCGGCGTCGGCGGTGCCCTCGATGCGGCCGACGACCCACTCGATCACGCGCGAGTTCTCACCGAAGCCCGGCCAGAGGAACTTGCCGTCGTGGCCCTTGCGGAACCAGTTGACCTGGAAGATCTTCGGCGCGTTCGTACCGAGGATGCGGCCCATCTTGACCCAGTGGCCCCAGTAGTCGGCCATGTTGTAGCCGCAGAACGGGAGCATCGCGAACGGGTCGCGACGGAGTTCGCCGACGGTGCCCTCGGCGGCCGCGGTCTGCTCCGACGAGATCGTGGCGCCCATGAACACGCCGTGCTTCCACGAGCGCGCCTCCGCGACGAGCGGCACGTTCGTCGCACGGCGACCGCCGAACAGGATCGCGTCGATCGGCACGCCGTCGTGGGCGTCCCAGTCGTCCGAGATCTGCGGGCACTGGGCCGCTGCGACCGTGAAGCGCGAGTTCGGGTGCGCGGCGGGGCGACCGGACGCGGGCGTCCAGGCGTTGCCCTGCCAGTCGGTGAGCTCCGCCGGCACCGTGTCGGTGAGGCCCTCCCACCAGACGTCGCCGTCGGGACGGAGCGCCACGTTCGTGAAGATCGTGTTGCCCCAGAGGGTCTGCACGGCGGTCGGGTTGGTGGTCTCGCCGGTGCCGGGTGCGACGCCGAAGAAGCCGGCCTCGGGGTTGATCGCGTAGAGGCGGCCGTCCTCGCCGGGGCGCATCCAGGCGATGTCGTCGCCGATCGTCTCGACCTTCCAGCCGGGGATCGTCGGGCGGAGCATCGCGAGGTTCGTCTTGCCGCAGGCAGACGGGAACGCGGCCGCGATGTGGTACGCCTTGCCCTCGGGCGAGGTCACCTTGATGAGGAGCATGTGCTCGGCGAGCCATCCCTCGTCGCGGGCCATGACGCTCGCGATGCGGAGGGCGAACGCCTTCTTCGCGAGGAGCGCGTTGCCGCCGTAGCCGGAGCCGTACGACCAGATCTCGCGGGAGTCGGGGAACTGCACGATGTACTTCGTGTCGTTGCACGGCCACTCGACGTCGTCGCGCCGGTGGCCGACGCCGTCGACGAGCGGGTAGCCGAGCGAGTGGATGGTGTGCACCCACGGCTCGCCAGTCTCGATGAGGCGGTAGACCTGCTCGCCCATGCGGGTCATGATGCCCATCGAGAGCACGACGTACGGCGAGTCCGTGATCTCCACGCCGAGCTGGCTGATCTCGCCGCCCAGCGGGCCCATGGAGAAGGGCACGACGTACATCGTGCGGCCCTTCATCGAGCCCGTGAACACGCCGATGAGCTCCTCGCGCATCGCGTGCGGGTCGCGCCAGTTGTTCGTGGGGCCCGCGTCCTCCTCGTAGGTGGAGCAGATGAACGTGCGGTCCTCGACGCGCGCGACGTCCGACGGGTCGGTGCGGGCGAGGTAGCTGTTGGGTCGCCACTCGGGGTTGAGCTTGATCAGCTTGCCCTCGGCGATGAGCTGGCGCGTGAGCTGGTCGGCCTCCTGCTTGGAGCCGTCGCACCAGACGATGTCGTCGGGCTGGGTGATCGCGGCGATCTCGGCGACCCAGGCGCGCAGCGCCGGGTCGGTTGTGCCGCGCGGGCGGTCCTCCGCGTCCGAGGCGGGTCCGGAGGCGCTGACCGAGAAGTCGGAGATGGTCATCGTCGTCCTTTCGAGGAGTTCGGAGAGCCGCCGTGATCGGTGGCGTGTTTCCAGTCTGAGCGAGGATGCGCCATCCATTCGGCCGATTCGGGTGTTAAGAATCTGCGATCTTTCGATAATCTGAAGTCATGAAGCTCGGCAGCCCAGACCTGGCCACGCTCGGCCACCGCATCCGGCACTACCGCACCGACCTCGGGCTCACGCTCGACCAGCTCGGCGACCGGGTGGGGCTCGCGGGCAGCCAGCTCTCGCTCATCGAGAACGGCAAGCGCGAGCCGAAGCTCTCCACGCTCGACGCCCTCGCGTCGGCCCTCGAGGTCGACCTGGCCGACCTGCTCTCGCGCGAGGCGCCGAGCCGGCGCGCCGAGCTCGAGCTCGAGCTCGGCCGGGCGCAGGCGAGTCCGCTCTACGCCGCACTCGGCCTGCCGCACGTGAAGCCGAGCCGCGGGATGACGGACGAGTCGCTCGAGGCGATCGTCGGACTGCACCACGAGCTGCAGCGCCGCGCGAGCGAGGCGATCGCGACGCCCGAGGAGGCACGGCGAGCGAACACCGAGCTCCGCGAGCGCATGCGTTCGCGGAGCAACTACCTGCCGGAGATCGAGGAGCTCGCCGAGGAGCAGGTGCGCGCGTCGGGCCACCGCCAGGGCGCGCTCACGCACCGCGAGGTGAGCGTCATGGCCGAGCGACTCGGCTTCCAGCTCATCTACGTCAACGACCTTCCCGGTTCGACCCGCTCGATCACCGACCTCGCGAACGGGCGGATCTACCTCCCGCCGGCCTCGATCCCCGGTGGCCACGGGCTGCGCTCGATGGCGCTCCAGGCGATGGCCCACCGCCTCCTCGGCCACGAGCCGCCGGCGAGCTACGTCGAGTTCCTCTGGCAGCGGCTCGAGATCAACTACTTCGCGGCGGCGTGCCTGATGCCGCAGGAGGCATCCGTCGCCTTCCTGCAGGAGGCGAAGAAGGACAAGCGCCTCGCGATCGAGGACTTCCGCGACGCGTTCGGCGTCACGCACGAGGCCGCGGCCCTCCGGTTCACGAACCTCGCCACAAGCCAGCTCGACATGACCGTGCACTTCCTGCGGGTGAACGGCGACGGCGCCCTGCTCAAGGGGTACGAGAACGACGGCCTGCCGCTGCCGACGGATGTCACGGGCTCGATCGAGGGCCAGTGGGTGTGCAAGAAGTGGAGCGCCCGCACCGCCTTCGAGCACACGAATCGGACGACCGAGAACTACCAGTACACCGACACCCCGGTCGGCACGTTCTGGTGCGCCACGCAGACCGGGCGAACGGATGCCACCGAGTTCTCGATCACCGTCGGCGTGCCGTTCAACCAGGCGAAGTGGTTCCGCGGGCGCGAGACCACCCTGCGTTCGGAATCGCGCTGCCCCGACGAGTCGTGCTGCCGGCGCGCACCCGACGGGCTCGCCGAGCGGTGGGCGGGCCGGGCGTGGCCGAGTGCTCGGCTGCACGCGCACGTGCTCTCGCCGCTGCCCTCCGGAACGTTCCCGGGCGTCGACGACGCCGAGGTGTACGCGTTCCTCGAGGCGCACGCCGGCGAGTAGCACCCTCGCGCCGCGCACGCCGCAGCGCCCGCCGCGCCGAGCCCGACGAAGGACCGTTGCAATAGTGTATCAAGCACAGTACAGTGCTGGACATGAGCATGGATGCGACGACCGCGAGCCACCTGCAGGAGCTGCGGCGCGGCACCGTCGTGCTCGCCTGCCTCGTCCGGCTGCGCGAGCCCGACTACGGGTACGCGCTGCTCGAGTCGCTCAACGGCATCGGCGTCACCGTCGATGCGAACACCCTGTACCCGCTGCTCCGACGACTCGAGAAGCAGGGCCTCCTCACGAGCGAATGGAACACCGACGAGGCGAGGCCCCGGAAGTTCTACCGCACCAGCCCGGCGGGCGAGCAGCTCGCCGGGGTCCTCACCGCCGACTGGAAGAACATCGACCGGGCGCTCGCCCGTCTCACCTCGGGAGAAGGATCATGACCACCCCCGCTGCAACCCTCACCGACCGCTACGTCTGGGCCGCCGCCCACAACCTGCCCGAGCCCCAGCGCGAGGAGTTCGGTCGCGAGCTGCGCGAGCGCATCGGCGACGAGGTCGACGCGCGTCGCCAGTCCGGCGCCCCGACCGACGACGCCGAGTTCGCCGTCCTCGTCGAGCTCGGAGACCCCGCGGCACTCGCGGCGAAGTACCTCGATCGCCCGCTGCACCTCATCGGCCCGCGGTACTACCTCACCTGGAAGCGGCTGGTGACGACGCTCCTCGCGATCGTCCTCCCGATCGCCGTCGGCGCGGTCCTGCTCGCCCAGGCGCTCGCGGGGGCACCGGTCGGCGAGGTCTTCGCGAGCGCGTTCAGCGTCGGATTCTCCCTCGCCGTGCAGCTGGCCTTCTGGCCGACGCTGGTGTTCGCGATCGTCGAGCGCAGCCCCGGCTCGGGCCCGGTCGACCGCTGGACGCCCGAGCGCCTGCCCACGATCCCCGACGACGGCAAGGGCGGCCGCCTCGGCGACCTCATCGCCTCCCTCGTCTTCCTCGGCCTGTTCGCCGGGGTCATCATCTGGCAGGGATACGGTGCGCCGGTCGCGAACCGGCTGGGCGAATCGGTCCCGGTGCTCTCGCCCGACCTGTGGTCCTTCTGGATCCCGTGGTTCCTCGTCGTGATCGGCCTCGAGATGGTGTTCGCGGCGGCGATCTACGTCTGGGGGTGGAACTGGTGGCTCGCGATCGTGAACCTCCTGCTCAACGTCGCCTTCGCCGTGCCGGCGCTGTGGCTCTTCACGAGCGGCCAGCTGGTGAACCCGGAGTTCCTCGACGTGGTCGGGTGGCCGTGGGGCGAGGCCGGAGGCATCGTGGCCACGATCATCGTCTTCGCATTCATCGCGGTGAGCGTGTGGGACGTCATCGACGGCGTGATCAAGACGGTTCGCCGGCGCGGCGGGTCCGCGCTCTCGCTCGGGCGGATCTGACCTCGCGTCGCGAGCACGCGACGCGATCGGGAGCTCCCTACTTGGGCTGCATCCGGATCCCGCCGTCGAGGCGGATCGTCTCGCCGTTCAGCATCGGGTTCGCGACGATCGAGCGCACGAGCGCGGCGTACTCGGCCGGGTGCCCGAGGCGGGACGGATGCGGCACCTGCGCCTCGAGCGAGGCGCGCACGTCGTCGGGCATGCCGGCCATCATCGGCGTCTCGAAGATCCCGGGCGCGATCGTGACGACCCGGATCAGCAGCTTCGACAGGTCGCGCGCGATCGGCAGGGTCATGCCCGCGACGCCGGCCTTCGACGCCGAGTAGGCCGCCTGCCCGATCTGGCCGTCGAAGGCGGCGACCGACGCCGTGTTGACGATGACCCCGCGCTCGAGGGTGGCGGGTCCACCGGCGACGCCGGCCGAGACGGGCTCCGACTCCGCCATCGCCGCCGCCGCGAGCCGGATCACGTTGAACGTGCCGATCAGGTTCACGCGGATGGTGCGTTCGAACGCCTCGAGCGGTGCCGGGCCCTCACGGCCGACCGTGCGGTTCGCGGTGACGATGCCGGCGCAGTTCACCGCGACCCGAAGGGGGCCGAGGGCGGATGCCGCGGCGACCGCGCGGGCCACCTGCGTCTCGTCGGCGACATCCGCGGGCACGAACCGCGCCCGCTCGCCGAGCTCGGCCGCGGCCTGCTC
>NZ_SDPL01000096.1 GCF_004135055.1 Agromyces binzhouensis
GCCGCCCAGGCCGGCTGCGCGGCCTCCGCGCGGGCGATCGCCCGCTCGAGGTCCCCGATGCCGTGCACCGGGGCGTGTCCGACGAGGCCGCCCGTCGCCGGGTCGAGGATCTCGCGCCGGTCGCCGTCGCGCGGCGTGATCTCGGCGAGCAGATCGGCGTGCGTCTCCTCGAGGACTGGGATCGGGCTGTTCATGGCACCTCCACGTTGAGTTGGGGTTCCACGGTAGGCAGCGGCCCGACGGTCGGCGTTGCCCGTCCGCGCGACGCACTTGGACCTCGGCGCACGAAGCGCGACTCGCGGCCGGCGACTAGGGTGTCAGGGTGTCCAGTCGTCCGAGCGGATCCGAGTCGAGCGGCTACTGGTACGGGTCCGACGAGACGCGGCTCGGCAGCGTCGACGTGCTCAACCTGCTCCGTCGGTACCGATCGGCCGACCAGGAGATGCGTCGGCGCACGCGGGACTCGATGGGCATGGGCGAGACCGACCTCGTCGCGCTGCGCTACGTGCTGCGCGCCGAGCGCGAGGGCGAGATGCTCACGCCCGGGGCGCTGGCGAAGCTGCTCGGCATCTCGACGGCCTCGACGACCGTGCTCATCGACCGGCTCGAACGGAGCGGTCACCTCGTGCGTCGGCCGCACCCGACGGATCGCCGTTCGCTCGTCGTCGCGAGCACGACCGACAGCGATGAGGAGGTTCGGGCGACGCTCGGCCGGATGCACCGGGCGATGATCGAGGTCGCGGACGGGCTCGACCAGGACGAGCTCGCCGTCGTGGCCAGGTTGCTCGCCGGGATGATCGAGGCGTTGGAACTCGTCGACCCCCACGCGGAGGCGGAGGAGGCCGACGGGGAGTCCACGGCCGCGGTTGCGCCCGCGGACGACGACGCCGCCCGGCACCGGGACGGTGCGGGCGGCGAGTCGAGTTGAGCGTCGTGACCGCGCACGCGCGGTCACGCGTCGGCGGTCAGACGCTCCGGTTGCCGGTGAGCATCCGGACGAGCCAGACGATGACGGCCAGGACGAGCAGGACGATGCCGACCCAGAGCAGGAAGTTCAGCGACTGCACGAAGCCGCCGGTGAACAGCAGGATGATGGCGATGATGCCGACGATGATGAGCAGGGTGTTCACGGGAGTGCCTTTCTGAATGGCGATGACGCCGTGCGGCGCACGGCGGGTCGGGAACCTTCGGGCCCCGGGGGACTCGCGCCCCCCGGGGTCGTCCCCCCGGTCGTGATCGCCCGCGAAGCGGTCGTTCCCTGATATGCGATCACGTGACCAGCATCCCGTCGGAGCCGCCGGGACGTCCAGCCATTCCGGAGGCGGCCCGATTCCGCTATTGTTCGCGCGCCCGAGACGCTGCTCAGAGCGTGTTGCCGAGCTTGAAGCCCTTCTCCTCGTCGCCCTTCCGCGTGTACGAGAAGCCGTCGGCCCCGATCGTGACGGCCATCTCGGAGTCGTCGGTGCGGGCGATGACGGGCTTCGGGTTGCCGTCGAGATCGAGGACGAGCGACGCCTCGGTGTACCAGGACGGCACGACGGGGTTGCCCCACCAGTCGCGGCGCTGGTTGTCGTGCACGTCCCACGTGACCACGGGGTTGTCGGGGTCGCCCGTGTAGTAGTCCTGCGTGTAGATCTCGACGCGGTGGCCGTCGGGGTCGCGAAGGTAGAGGTAGAACGCGTTCGAGACGCCGTGGCGGCCGGGGCCGCGTTCGATCGCGTCGGACATGCGGAGCGCGCCGAGCTTGTCGCAGATGGCGAGGATGTTGTGCTTCTCGTGCGTCGAGAACGCGACGTGGTGCATGCGGGGGCCGTCGCCACCGGTCATGGCGGTGTCGTGCACGGTGGGCTTGCGGCGCATCCACGCGGCGTAGACCGTGCCGGCCTCGTCCTGGATGTCCTCCGTCACGCGGAAGCCGAGGTCCTGCATGAACGCGACCGCGCGCGGCACGTCGGGCGTGACCTGGTTGAAGTGGTCGAGGCGCACGAGCGCGCCGGGGGTGTACAGGTCGTAGCGCCACGCGAGCCGCTCGACGTGCTCGACGTCGTGGAAGAACTCGTACGGGAAGCCCAGCGGGTCCTCGACCCGCACGGACTCGCCGATGCCCTTCGTCCAGCCCTCGGTGCGACGCTCGACGCGGCATCCGAGTTCCGTGTAGAACGCGACGGCCCTGTCGAGGTCCTCGGGGGTGCGCACGCGGTAGCTGAACGCGGCGACCGCCGCGACGGGGCCCTTGCGGAGCACCAGGTTGTGGTGGATGAACTCCTCGAGCGAGCGGAGGTAGACGGTCTCGTCGTCCTCCTCGGTCACGGTGAGCCCGAGCACCTCGACGTAGAAGTTCCGGCTGGCCTCGAGGTCGGTGACGACGAGCTCCATGTAGGCGCAGCGCAGGATGTCGGGGGCCGGGGCGGTCGGGGTCGGGATCGGGTTCTCGCTGCGGATCGGCGCCTCCTGGGAGACGTAGAAGCCGGAGGAGGTGAGGGTCATGCCATCACGGTGCGATGGCTGGGTGCGGTCGGTCATGTCAGCGTCCTTGCGTGAGATGGGTCGGTGGGATGGCGCGTCAGCGCGGGTCCGGGTCGTCGAGGTCCGACTCGTGGTGCTCCTGCTTGCCGAACGTCGGGTTGTGCACGGCGCCGAGCGTGATGTGCACCGCCTGCTGGTCGGTGTAGAAGTCGATCGAGCGGTAGCCGCCTTCGTGGCCGAGCCCGGAGGCCTTGACGCCGCCGAAGGGAGTGCGCAGGTCGCGCACGTTGTTCGAGTTCAGCCAGACCATGCCGGCCTCGACGGCCTGCGAGAAGTTGTGGGCGCGCGTGAGGTCGTTGGTCCAGATGTATGCGGCGAGGCCGTACTTCACGCCGTTGGCGAGCTCGAGCGCCTCCTCGTCGGAGTCGAACGGCGTGATCGCGACGACCGGGCCGAAGATCTCCTCCTGGAAGATCCGAGCGTCCTTCGGGACGTCGGCGAACACGGTCGGGGCGACGTAGTTGCCGGTGGGGAAGCCGTCCGGCCGCCCGCCGCCGGCGACGAGCCGGCCCTCGGTCTTGCCGATCTCGACGTAGCTCATGACCTTGTCGTAGTGCTCCGGGTGCACCAGTGCGCCGACCTCCGTGTTCGGGTCGTGCGGATCGCCGACCACGACGCGCTTCGCCTGCGCGGCGTACTTCTCGACGAACTCGTCGTAGACGGCGCGCTCGACGAGGATCCGGCTGCCGGCCGTGCAGCGCTCGCCGTTCAGCGAGAAGACGCCGAAGATCGTCGCGTCGACCGCGGCGTCGAGGTCGGCGTCGGCGAAGACCACCGCGGGGCTCTTGCCGCCGAGCTCCATCGAGAGGCCCTTGAGGAACGGCGCGGCGTTGCCGAAGATGACCTGCCCCGTGCGGCTCTCGCCGGTGAAGGAGATGAGCGGGACGTCCGGATGCTTCACCAGCGCGTCGCCCGCCTCCTCGCCGAGGCCGTTGACCAGGTTGAAGACGCCCTGCGGGAGCCCGGCCTCCTCGAAGATCTCGGCCCAGAGGCTCGCCGAGAGCGGCGTGAACTCGGCGGGCTTCAGCACGACGGTGTTGCCCGTCGCGATCGCGGGAGCGAGCTTCCACGACTCGAGCATGAACGGCGTGTTCCACGGGGTGATGAGCCCCGCGACGCCGATCGGCTTGCGGTTCACGTAGTTGACCTGGCGGCCCGGCACCTTGTAGGTGTCGTCGGCCTGCGCCACGATCAGGTCGGCGAAGAACCGGAAGTTCTCGGCCGCGCGACGCGCCTGGCCGAGCGCCTGCGTGATGGGCAGCCCCGTGTCGAAGGTCTCGAGCTCGGCGAGGCGCGCGTCGCGCGATTCGACGAGGTCGGCGATGCGGTGCAGCACGCGCGAACGCTCGCGGGGCAGCATCCGCGGCCACGGCCCCTCGGTGAATGCGCGGCGGGCGGCGGCGACGGCGCGGTCGATGTCGGCCTTCTGGCCGGCCGCCGCCTGCACGTAGGTCTCGTTCGACACCGGGTCGAGCACGTCGAACGTCTCGCCGCCGACCGAGTCGACGAACTCCCCGTCGACGTAGTGGCGGATGCGGTCGGGCAGTCCCTCGGGGATGTGCTGGGTCATGCGGGTTCCTTCCGTGTCGTTGCTGGGCGGGCGGCGCGCGTCGGCGGCGCCGCGGTGCATGTGGTCGGATGGCGCGGGGGCGTCACGTGGCGACGGCCTCCGGAGCCGGCGTGGTCGCGGGCTTGTGGTCGGCCTGGTAGGCGAGCACGGCGTCGAGCGTCGCGGTGCGATGCCGTCGGGCGGCGAGCTCGATCTCGAGCGCGTCGGCGCCGCGTTCGATGAGCTCGACGATGCGCTCGTGCTCCTCGACGGAGGCGCGGGCCCGCCCCGGCACGAAGCTGAACGACGAGTCGCGCAGCATCCGCATCCGGTTCCACCCGCGGTGCACGAGGTCGAGCACGTGCGGGTTCGGGCAGCCCTCGAACAGCACGGCGTGGAACTCGAGGTTGAGCTCGGTGAACCGATGCGGCTCGAAGTCCTCGAGCGTGCGCCGCATCTCCTCGTTGATCGCGCGCGCCCGGGCGATCTGCTCGGCCGTGACGTACGGCGCGGTGAGCGAGGTCGCGAAGCCCTCGACGAGCGCGAGCGTCTGCATCGTGTGGAGGTACTCGGTCTCCTTGATCAGTGCGACCTGCGCGCCCACGTTCTTCTCGAACGTGACGAGCCCCTCGGCTTCGAGACGGCGGATCGCCTCGCGCACGGGCACGACGGACACCTCGAGTTCGCCGGCGATCTGCGCCAGGACGAGGCGGTAGCCCGGGACGTACCGGCCGTCGTCGATGCGCTCCCGGATGAACCGGTAGGCCTGCTGCGACTTGCTCTCGGCGCTCATCGCGCCCCCTCGGGCGGCAGGGCACCGGATGCCGCGGCATCCCGCTCGCGCTCGTATCGCTCGCGCCACGCACGGTTCATCGGGAACAGGCCGTCGACCGGCTCGCCCTCGGCGACGCGCTCGGCGACCCAGGCGTCGGCCGCGTCCTGATCGGCGGCCTCGGCGGCGACCTCGGCCACGAGGTGCGGCGGGATGACGATGACGCCGTCGCCGTCGCCGACGATCACGTCGCCGGGCTGCACGGCCGCGCCGCCGCACGCGATGGTGACGTCGGTCTCCCACGGCACATGCCGGCGGCCGAGCACGCTCGGGTGGGCACCCCGGGAGAAGACCGGGATGCCGATCCCGGCGACCGCGTCGAAGTCGCGCACGCCGCCGTCGGTGACGATGCCGGCCGCACCGCGCACCTTGGCGCGGAGCGCGAGGACGTCGCCGACCGTGCCGGTTCCGCGCTCGCCGCGGGCGTCGACCACGAGCACCTCGCCCGCGCCGACCGTGTCGAACGCGCGCTTCTGGGCGTTGTAGCCGCCCCCGTGCGAGGCGAAGAGGTCGGGACGCGCGGGGATGAACCGGAGCGTGCGGGCGCGACCGACGATCCGGTCGCCCGGGTGGTTCGCGGCGACGCCCTCGATGAAGATGTCGTGGTAGCCCCGCTTGCGCAGTGCGACCGAGAGCGTCGCCACGGCCACGGACGAGAGCTGGGCGCGGAGCGCCTCGGTGAGCTCGAACGGCGGCTGCGCGTCATCCGTCGCCTCGGGCACCGTGCCCGTGGCGTCGAGCGGCGTGGCTCGGCCGGCCGCGACGGCGGCGGCGTGCGCCTCGCCGGAGCCCCATGCCTCGATGCGCTGCAGGTCGTCGACGGCGGGCTTCGAGCCGAAGTCGCCGAAGGCGACGCTGCCCTGCGTGACGGTCGTCACGAGCCGGCCGGTGGTCGGGGTGCCGGGCGCGCCGGGTGCGTCGACCTCCACCTCGACGACGTCGCCCGGCACGACGACCGACGAGCCGGCGGGCGTGCCGGTGAGGATCACGTCGCCCGTCTCGAGCGTGCCGTGCTGGGACAGGTCGGCGACGAGGCGGCCGAAGTCGAAGAGGAGCGTGTCGGAGGTGTCCTCCTGCACGAGTTCGCCGTTCACCCACGTGCGGACGCGCCAGTCGCCCTGCCCGATGCCGTCGACGGGGATCGCGACGGGCCCGAGCGGCGTGAAGCCGTCGCCGCCCTTGGATCGGAGGTTCGAGCCCTTGTCGGCGGCCCGGAGGTCGTACAGGCCGAAGTCGTTCGCGGCCGTGACGGCGGCGACGTGCGCCCAGCCCTCGTCGGGCGAGACGTGGCGTGCGGGCTCGCCGATGACCAGGGCGATCTCGCCCTCGAACGCGAGCAGCTCGGTGCCGGCCGGGCGCTCGATCGTGCCGCCGGTTCCGGCCAGCGAGCTCTGGGGCTTCAGGAAGTAGCTCGGCTGCGCGGGCGTGCGGCCCCGCTGCGCCGCGCGCGACGGGTAGTTGAGGTGCACGGCGATGATCTTGCCGGGCTTCGCGATGGCGGTCATGGACTCCCTCGTCTCCTGATATCTGAAATCATATACGATCGTGCGTCGGGTGGCAACGCGACGGATGCCGCTGCCGCTCAGTAGCTCGGTCGCTCGTCGGCACCGGCGCTCGTGCCGGTCGCGGCCCCGCCGCTTCCGCCGGGCGCGTCGCTCGTGGCATCCGGTGCGCCCGTCGGCCCGATGAAGCGATCGGCGAGCGCCTCCGATGCGCGCGCGAGCAGGGCGACATCCGCGCCCACCGCGACGAACGAGGCGCCGGCCTCGAGGTAGCGATCGGCGTCGGCGGGCGCGAACGCGTTCACGCCCACCGGCACCCCCGCGGCCACGCCTGCGCGGATCGACGCGAGCACCGCCTCGACCACCTCAGGATGCGACTGCTGCCCGAGGTGCCCCATCGACGCGGCGAGGTCGGCCGGCCCGACGAAGAGACCGTCGACCCCGGGTGTCGCGGCGATCTCGTCGACGGCGGCGACCGCGGCGGCGGACTCGATCTGCACGACGAGGCTGATCGTCGACGACGCGGCCTGGAGGTAGCCGTCGACGCGGTTCCAGCGCGAGGCGCGCGCGAGCGACGAGCCGACCCCGCGGACTCCGCCGGTCGGGTAGCGGACCGCCCGGACGATCTCCGCGGCCTGCTCGGCCGAGTCGACCATCGGCACGAGCAGGTTCTGCACGCCGAGGTCGAGGAACTGCTTGATGACGACCGTGTCGCCGTACGGCACGCGGACGACGGGAGCGACGGGATAGGCGGCGATCGCCTGGAGCTGGGCGAGGATCGACTCGAGCCCGTTGGGGGAGTGCTCGCCGTCGATCAGCACCCAGTCGAGGCCGCTGCCCGCGGCGATCTCGGCGACGAGAGGGCTGCCGGAGCAGACCCACATGCCGACCTGCGGACGGTCGGCCTCGTCGATGCGGGCGGCGAAGGTCGGCGGCAGGGTCAGGCGAATCGGCACGAGATGCTCCCGAGGTCGTGGTAGTCGGCATGGACCGTGTCGCCGCGCTCGACCCACATCGGGCGGGTGAAGCTGCCGGCGAGGATGATCTCGCCCGCGCCGAGCGACTGGCCGTGCTGCGCGAGCTTGTTCGCGAGCCACGCCACGCCCATGGCGGGGTGGCCGAGCACCGCGCCGGCGACGCCCGACTCCTCGATCGTCTCGTTGCGCGAGAGCAGCGCGCCCACCCAGCGGAGGTCGACCTCGTCGACCTTCACGGGTCGGCCGCCGACGACCATCGCGCCCATCGCGGCGTTGTCGCTGATGGTGTCGACGATGGTGCGACCCTCGAGCGCGATGTGCGAGTTCAGCACCTCGAGCGCGGGGACGACGTACTCGGTCGCACGGAGCACGTCGAAGATCGTGGTGTCGGGCCCCTCGAGCGGGGTGCCGAGCACGAACGCGAGCTCGACCTCGATGCGCACGTTCGAGAACCGGTCGAACTCGATGACCGAGCCCGACTCGTAGACCATGTCGTCGAGGATCACGCCGTAGTCCGGTTCGGTGATGCCCGTCGCGACCTGCATGACCTTCGAGGTCAAGCCGATCTTGCGACCGACGAGCCTGGCGCCGGCGGACATGCGCCGCTCGGCCCACTCGCGCTGCACCGCGTACGCGTCCTCGACCGTCATGCCGGGGTTGCGGGCGGTCAGGAGCGGGACGGTCGTGCGATCGCGGTCGGCGGCGATGAGCTCGTCGGCGATCTCGCGGATGCGTGACGGGTCTGGCACGTGGTCTCCACTTCGTCGTGAGCGTCACGCCGATCGTACCGAGCAGCGGAGCGCATTTGGTATCTCAGATCATATACGATCGGGCCTCGCTGGGGCCGGAATGTCGCGCGGGCCGCGCCCGTGCCTCACCGGCACGCGCGCGGTCGAGGCATCCGTCGTCAGGAGTTCACGCGGATGATCTCGTGCTGGTACGGCGCCACGATGCGGTCGGACACGCGGCAGTCGAGCAGGAGGAATCGCCGCTCGTCGACGGGCTCGGCGGCCCACGCCCCGAGGCGGTCGAGGTCGGCGATCCCGCGCACGACGACGCCCTCGGCGCCGACGGACGTCGCGAGTCCCGCGAAGTCGACCTCGGGGATCCGCATCGGCGGCTCGGCCAGGCCCTTGCGGCCGTAGAGGTGCACCTCGGCGCCGTAGGCGGTGTCGTTCCAGACGACGGCGACCCCGCGGCCGCCCGCCGTTCGGACGGCGGTCTCGAGGTCGGCGATCGCCATGAGCCCGCCGCCGTCTCCGGTGGTCAGCACGATCGTCGCGCCGGGCTTCGCCGCGGCGGCGCCGGGCACGCTCGGGAAGCCGAGGCCGATCGACTGGAACGCGGTGCCGACCATCATCATGCGGTCGGGGGATGCCACGGGCCAGTACATGTTCGCCCACCCGATGAAGTGCCCGCCGTCCGAGACCACGACGCGGTCCTCGGGGAGGAGCTCGGCCAGGCGTGCCGCGACCGACCGCGGGTCGAGGCGGCCGTCCTCGGGCACGATGCCGACGCCCGGGTCGTGCGCGCGGAGCGGAGCCGCCTCGAGCGATTCGCGCCAGCCCGACGACGACGCGCCGAGTGC
>NZ_SDPL01000097.1 GCF_004135055.1 Agromyces binzhouensis
CGCGCCGGCGCAGCGCTCGCCGCCGCCGCCGCCGGGGCGAGCCTGATCGTCGGCTGCGCAGCGACCAGGGCATCCGACGTGACGGGCACGCCCGAGGCATCCGTCGTCGCCACCCTCGGCACGTTCGCCGCCGTCGGCGACTCGATCACCGATGCCGACAGCCGCGACTTCGCTGCCGGTGACCTCGGCGCCGCCTCGTGGGCGACGTACGTCGTCGACGAGGGGTTCGCGTTCGCCGGCGGCTGGGCGGAGTGGGGCGCGACGACCCAGCGGATGGCGGAGTCGGTCGGGCCCGTCGAGGCGGACGTGCTCGTCGTGCTCGCCGGCACCAACGACGTCGCGTTCGGCATCCCGTTCGACGAGTCGGCGTCGAACCTCGCCCGGATCGTCGACGCGGTCGGCATCGCGGACGTGGTCGTCGTCTCGATCCCGCCGATGGACGCCTTCCCCGAGGGTGCGGAGGCGTACAACGCGCGCCTCGACGACCTGGCCCGCGATCTCGGATGGCGGTTCGTCGACGCCGCCGCGGGCGTGCGGACCAGCGACGGTCGGTTCGGCGCCGGAATGAGCTCCGACGGCCTGCATCCGACGGCCGATGGTGCGCGGGTCATCGGCGCGGCGATCGCCGCGGCGCTGCGCGACGGGTGAGCGCGACCGGGCCGGGGGCTCAGGCTGACGTCGGTGCCGCCACCCGCTCGGGTTCTCCCACGATGCCGCCGCTCGCGAGGTGGACGACCACGACCCCGAGGGCCTTCCACCATCCTCCGCGATCCCGGAATGGGACCAATGTCACCTCGTCCGGGCCGACATGGGTCTAGGTTCTGGGGCCGAGCACGACCGCCGGTCGTGACGGCGGGGCGCGGATGGGGAGACGAGCGCGCCCCGCAGATCTCAATGGGGTGATCTGATGAAGTCCTCGACGATGCAGTGGGCCGCGCAGCTGGCGCTCGTGGGGCTGGTCCTCACGACCGCCGCGATCGATTCCGGCGCGAGATCCGGTCCGACCACCGACGGCGCGCAGGCGCTCGCCGGGGGTGCGACGGCCGCGGTCGCGAAGGCGTCCACGAAGGTCCCGGAGGGGACCGGGAACCTGGCCGAGGACATCCGGATCATGCTCCTGCGGTCGTACGTTCCCGCGGACGGGCGCCTGTCCATCGACGCCGACCCGCCGCAGATCACGATCGTCAAGCGCGACCCCGGCTCGGGCGACCTGACGCGGTTCGAGCTGCCCGACTGCCCGACGCGCATCACCGACACCGACGCGTTCACCGACCTCTTCAACGACACGAAGAGCGAGACGGTCGAGCAGCACTTCCGCGACATGGCCGCCGACCTCGGGTTCAAGAAGAAGGACCTCGAACGAGCGGGCACCGCCTTCCCGTACTGCAGCTGGTGGGCGCGCATCAACACCAAGGTGTACGACAGCCGCGACTACACGCGGAACACGACGCCGGTGCAGGACGGCATGGACATCTTCCTGCCGGACTCGGACGCCACCTACTGGGCGGTGCCGTTCGACGCGAGCACCGAACCGGACCGCCACGGACTCGTCCTCGACCACGTCGAGATCGACGGGCAGTTCCAGGAGCAGCTGTTCATGTCGTACGTGCTCTACGACTCGAGCATGGACTTCTACTACTACGAGAACGGCGCCGGCACGATCTGCCAGTCGTACAACACCGACTTCCAGATCGAGCCGGATGCCGGTTCGGTCAACCCGTGGGTCGATGACAGCACGGCGTACGAGGACACGTACACCATCCGGCTCGTGCCCGATCCGCAGGGCACGGACTGCAGCGGTGGCGGTCCCGGCGCCTTCGCCAGCGACGGCACGGACTTCAACGTACTGCCGCTGAGTCGCACGGGCTCGGGGTACGGCCCTTCGGCGTCGAGCGCGAGCCCGGTGCAGGGCGACTTCTTCGGGGCGGCCGCCGACGGCTCGGTCCCGCGCGCCTCGAACGCCTGCGCCTACGTGGGTGCCGACCTGACGCCGTGCTCGACCCCGCTGATGTTCGTCGCGCCCACGGCCGCGGCGCAGAACAGCGTGTGGTCGAACCCGGTCGCCGGGTACCTCGCCGCCGGATTCATCCCGGCGCCGGACGAGGTGTACGTCTTCCGCGGCAAGGCTCCGCGCGTCCCGGTGGGTGCGAGCCCAGTGCCGTGGAACGACAACGATCCGGCGGAGTACGACATGAGGTACTTCTCGCTCTGCCTCGACAAGAAGGTCTGGCCGTACCCGGCGCAGGATGCGAACTGGTCGTGCGCCAACGGCTCGTTCGGCAGCGGCGAGTACGACCCCGTGAAGAACCCCGACGGCCTGACGCGGCTCGCCATCGGCGCGGACGGGTACTGGACCGTGATCGTGTCGTCGGCGGACCTCAGCGACAGCCAGCAGGTCGGCGATGCGACCGTGCTCCGCGTGGAGGCCGGCGTGCCGGCGGCGATGATCATGCGCCACATGGTCGTCAGCGACGACTTCCACAACGCGGTGCAGGACGTCCCGCGGGACGGGGCGTGGACCTCGGCGTTCGCGACGCTCGGCGAGTACTACCCGGTGAACTCGGTCGTCTGCAACCTGGGCCAGTTCGAGCAGAGGGGATGGCAGCACGGCGGATGCTTCGTGCCCCCGGTGGGCTGAGCCAGGTCACCGGCGCGCTGGGCCGAGCAGGGCGGGTCACCCGACCTGCTCGGCCAGCGCCACGATGATGCCCGCGGGGCCGCGGAGGTAGCAGAGCCGGTACTCGTCCTGGTAGTTCGCGACCTCGCGCAGCAGCTCGGCGCCGTGCGGGCGCAGGCGGGCGAGCGTGTCGTCGAGGTCGTCGACGGCGAACATCACCCGGTGCAGCCCGAGGGTGTTGGGCGGCGGCACCGCGGGTGTCGGGGCGGATGCCTCGGGGCGGAGGTACGTCGTCAGCTCGAGCCGGCCGTGGCCGTCGGGCACGCGCATCATCGCGATCTCGCTCCGGATGCCGTCGAGGCCGACGGCCCGGTCGGCGAAGTCGCCCTCGATGTGCGCGCGGCCCTCGAGCTCCATGCCGAGCTCGGCGAAGAACGCGATCGCCGCATCCAGGTCGTCGACGACGATGGCGACGTTGTCGATGCGTCGGATGGTCATGGTTCGAGGCTAGGTCGACCCCCTGACGGGAGCGCATGCCCGAGCGGCTCCGATGCGTGCCCGATCGGCCGGCGGCATCCGCCCGCGTGCGCATTGCCGCCCCCAACCCCACGGGGTTAGACTCGCGCCGCCGTAATCAGGTGCCGTCGGGATCGCCGCCCGCTCTGGACCCGGTCCCATGACCGAGAGCGCGAGGGCGAGCCATGCCGAAGATCACGATCAACGGAATCACCGTCGACACCAGCGCTCCGCAGCGCGACCTGCAGGCCTTCGGGCTGGATGCCGAGGAAGTGGCGAGCTCGGATCACATCCTCATCCACACGACCGAGCCGATGACGGCCGAGCAGCGCGCCGCGGTCGCCGAGGTCGGTGCCGAGGTGCAGGAGTACGTCTCCGACAACACCTACCTCGCCACCTACCCGCCGAACGACATCGGGCCCGTGTCCGACCTGTCGTTCGTCGACTGGGCCGGGCCCTACGCGAAGGCCTTCAAGATCCCGCCGTCCCTCGTCGGCGCGAACGTCGACGCGGCGGGGCCGCGCGACTTCGGGTTCGACACGCCGCATCCGTCGCGCGCGTTCACGCCGGTCGACCTGCTGCTGCACCCGGACGTCACGCCGACCGACGAGCTCGTCGAGCGGGTCGCCCGAGCCGCCAAGGTGAACCCGGAGCAGGTCGTGGTCACGCCCGCGAAGCTCCGCGTCACGACCGAGCAGGGCCGACTGCCGAGGCTCGCGACCATCGACGAGGTCCGGGAGATCCAGCCGGTGCCGGAGCGTCGCCTCTTCAACAACGTCGCCCGCGGCATCCTGAACGCCGACGTCACCGTGAACGGGACGCCGTTCCGCGGCGACGGCGAGGTGGTCGCGGTCGCCGACACCGGGTTCGACCGGGGCGACGCTGCGAACCCGCATCCGGCGTTCGCCGGCCGCGTCGCGCGGTTGCAGGCGCTCGGTCGCACGTCGCCGGCGCGCGCCGACGATCCGCACGGGCATGGCACGCACGTCGCGGGGTCGGTGCTCGGGAGCGGCAACTCGGCCACGATGGGCGGCGCGATCGAGGGCACCGCGCCGGAGGCGCAGCTCATCCTGCAGAGCCTGATCGACTCCGGCGGCGGGCTCGGCGGCATCCCCGCCGACCTCACCGACCTCTTCCAGCCGACGTACGACGACGGCGCGCGCGTGCACACCAACTCCTGGGGTTCGACGATTCCGGGCCTGCCGTACGGCCCGTCATCGCGGGAGATCGACGCGTTCGTCTGGAACAACCCCGACGAGGTGATCTGCTTCGCCGCGGGCAACGACGGCATCGACGGCGACGCCGACGGTGCGATCGATCCGGGCCAGATCGGCGCCGAGGCGGCGGCGAAGAACTGCATCACGATCGGCGCGAGCGAGAGCGTACGCGACTTCGGGTTCACGTACCGCGACTACTGGCCGTCGGACTATCCGAGCGACCCGGTCGGCGGCGACCTGCAGGCCGACTCATCGGTCGGCATGGCGGCGTTCTCGAGCCGCGGACCGACGCAGGAGGGGCGCATCAAGCCCGACGTGATCGCGCCCGGAACGTGCATCCTCTCGACGCTCTCGCGCAACGCGCCCGGCGGCGACGACTTCGGCGTCTCGGGCGACCCGCTGTTCTTCTTCGACACGGGGACCTCGATGGCCACGCCGCTCGTCGCCGGCTGCGCCGCCGTGGTTCGGGAGACCCTCGTGAAGAACGGGCTGGCGACGCCGAGCGCCGCACTCGTGAAGGCGCTGCTCGTGAACGGGGCGGTCGAGCTGCCCGGACAGTACACCCCGTCGGAGGCCGGGGAGTCGCCCAACACGAACTCGGGCTGGGGCAGGGTGGATCTCGCGGGGTCGATCATCCTGCCCGGGCCGGCCGCCGATGGCGGGTTCGGCGAAGGCGGGCCGCTGGACCAGGGCGACGAGGAGTCGTTCGAGGTGGAGATCCCGGAGGAGTCGCCGGAGCGCGACGACCGGGGACTGCTCGCAGCCGGCGGTGCCACGTTCAAGGTGACGCTCGTCTGGTCCGACCCGCCCGGCGCGCTGCTGCAGAACGACCTCGACCTGATCGTGATCGCCGCCGACGGCACCGAACGCCATGGCAACGTCGGCACCGCCGTCGGCTTCGACCGCGCCAACAACGTCGAGCAGGTCCGATGGGTCGGGATGCCGCCGGGCACGGCGACGGTGGTCGTGCGTGCGTTCCGCATCACGCAGTTCGCGCAGCCGTACGCGTTCGCGTGGCGGATCTCCTGAGGGCTTCGGAGTCGGAGAGCCGCGATGCCGCCCGGCCCGTCATCGAGGTCGGGCGACGCAACTCCGGAAGTAGATCAGGTTCGCCGTCGCCACGCTGGTACTCGGTGAATCGATGACGTCGACGAGACCGTCGAGGTAGTCATTGGCGAGATCTATGGATTCGTTCGCGAGCCCGAGCGTATCGAGCACGTCGAAGGCGCCCGGCACGCTCGCCACCGCCGCGTCGAGGTAGGCTGCGACCTCCGTGCTGTCGGTCCCGACGTACTCGTATGCGGCCGGCTCCGATCGCGCCTGGATCTCTCCGAGCCCGTCGAGGCCCTCCCGCGCGACCGTGCACATGAGTCCCTTGAGCACCCTCTCTTCCAGGGCCACGACCAGCGCGAGGAAGTCCTGCGACGGCTCCCTGATGAAGTTCGCGGCCGCGAGCCTGACAGCGTCGTCGGGTATGGAGAGCTCCCAGCCGATCGCGACTTCGAGCACCCGGTCCCACGCCTTGTAGGCGGCGATCCATCGCTCCGCGGTATCCAGGAGTCGCTGCTCGGCCTGGGTGAGCCTCACCCCGTTGGCTACTGCCTCGTCAGCCCGTCGGACCGCCTGCTGGAGCGCCGGTGGAGGTGCGATGGCCGTCGGTTCGGCTGCCTTGGCGAAGTCGTCCGTGTACCCGTCGAAGGTGGTGACTGCAGACTCGATCCCGTTCGTCAGAGCCGATCTCACGCCGCCCGGCAGTGTACGAGCGATGTTCGCGCTTCCACTGGGGGCGAATCCGCACCCGCTCGTGATCGTCGCCGTCACCATCACGAGGACGGCGAGCGTCACGCCTCGACGTCGTGAGCGCGGAGTCATCCCGCCGGCGCGCGCCTTCGGCTGTGCTCTGAGAGACACGTTTCCCCCCTCTGCGACCGGTGCGAGAAACAGAGTGAATATCACTCAGGTTGTAGTCGGAGGCTAACGGCAGCCACTTCGCAGACGTGTCCCCCGAAGGCGGGCATTTGCGGCGGCGTCGTGCCGTACGTGGGTCACTCCCCCCGGTCGCCGCAGCCGCACGACTCCCGGAGTTCGAGCTCGTAGCCGAGGACCTCGTGCACCGGATCGCCGTCGGCCTCCGCGAGGAGGCCCACGGCCCGCTCGGCGATCCTGGGGATCGGCTGGCGGACGGTGCTGAGCGCCGGCACTGCGAATGCCGAGTGGCCGGTACCGTCGAAGCCCATGACGGCGAGGTCATGCGGCACGCGGAGTCCCAACCGGTGGGCGGCGTGAAGCACGCCGTACGCCTGCTCGTCGGTCGCGCACGTGACGGCGCGGGGCCGGTCCGGTCGGGCGAGCCAGTCGAGGGCCCTGGCCGCGGCATCCGCTCGTGACGTGGCCGAGTTGACCTCGATGGTGCGGATCGGGGTGCCGGCGCGATCGACGGCGGCGGCGAAGCCGCGCCGGTGCTGCCCGGCGCCGACCGAGTCGTAGGGGCCGTTGAGGAGCGCGATCGAGTCGTAGCCGTGGGAGACGAGGTGTTCGGCTGCCGCGCGTGCCGCCTCTTCGTAGTCGATGGTGATCGACGATGCCGCGGACCCGCGGTCGACCGGGTGCAGGGCGACGACCGGGATGCCGGCTTGCGTGAACGCGCTGAAGTCGGGGTGCTCGCGGATCGAGACCATGACGACCGAGTCCACCCGGCGGTCGACGAACGCGGAGATGATCTGCGCCTCGCGGTCCTCGTCGAGGGCGGAGTCTCCGATGAGCAGCAGATCGCCCCTGGCGATCGCCGCGTCCTCCAGGGCTCGCGCGAGCTCTCCGAAGAACGGGTTCGCGATGTCGGGCACGATGAGCCCGACCGACGCGGTGCGGCCGAAGCTCAGCGCGCGGGCGAGCGCGTTCGGCCGATAGTTGAGCTTCTCGGCCGCGGCGAGCACCTTCGCGCGGGTCTCGTCGGAGACGTTCCGCGGGCCGTTGTTGAAGACATAGCTGACGACGGCGGTGGAGGTGCCCGCCAGCTGCGCCACGTCGCGTCCTGTCGCCATCCGTTCCCCCTGTTAACGCTAACCGGTTAGATGTCTGGCAATGCTAGCACCGAGATCGCGGGAATCCGGTTGTTGCGGGAAATCCCGGCTGCGCCTATAGTGCCATCTAACCGCTTCGTCTAGCCGCTTAGATGACGGCGATACACTGCAGGAAGGTGCATTTCAATGAAGCGATCACATCTGCTCCTCGCGGCTGCCGCAGCCGGCGCGCTGGTGCTCAGCGGCTGCTCGTCGGCGAGCGAATCGGCGTCCGCCTCGGGCACGGTGAACCTGCTCGGCCCCGAGGACCCGGCCACGTTCGCGCCGGTCATCGAGGCGTTCGAGGCAGACCACCCCGACATCACCATCGAGTACACGCAGGTGCCCTTCGACCAGTACTCCAACACGCTCCAGCAGCGCCTCGGCGCGAAGGACGACAGCATCGACGTCTACGCCGTCGACCAGCCGAACCTCTCGCAGCTCGCGGCGCAGGGCTTCCTCGAGGACCTCAGCGACCTCGAGGACGAGGCTCGCGCGGCGACCTCGGCGGCCCAGTTCGACATCAACGTCTACGACGGCAGGATGTGGGCGCTGTCGATCTGGAACTCGACTCAGATGCTGTTCTTCAACCGCGACGCCCTCACCGCGGCCGGCGTCGAGGCGCCCCCTGTCGACCCGGCCGAGCGCTGGACCTGGGAGCAGGTCGTCGAGGCGGGGCGCGCGACGCAGGACGCCGGGATGGAGTACGGCCTGCTGTTCGAGCAGGTCGAGGCCTACTACCAGCTGCAGCCGCTCGCCGAGTCGCTCGGCGGCGGGTCGGGCATCACCGGCGACGAGATGCTCACGGTCGACGTCACCGACGACGGCTGGCAGGAGGCCATGGACTGGTACGCCGAGACGTTCGAGAGCGGCCTCTCGCCGCGCGGCGTCGGCGGCTTCCAGACCTCACCCGTCTTCATGGACGGCGACGTGACGTTCTTCATCGGCGGGCCGTGGGACGTCGGTCGCTTCGCGAACGACGTCGACTTCGACTGGGGTGTCGCACCGATGCCGTACTTCGACGGCGGCGAGGTCGCGACTCCGACCGGTTCGTGGTCGTGGGGCATCAACACCGCATCGAAGAACACGGACGCCGCGCGGCAGTTCCTCGAGTTCGCCGCCCTCGACGCCGCCGGCAACCTCGCCACGACCGAGGCGACGACGATCATCCCCGCGAACTCCGAGGCGGCGGCCGAGTACCTCCCCGGCCTCGAGGAGCTCGGCGGCGAGCACACCGTCGGCATCGCCGACCTCATCACCTACGAGGTCGAGAACACGGCGGTCGCACGACCCGTCTCGGTCGGCTACGTGCAGTTCGAGTCCGCGATGAACCGCGCGTTCGCCGACATCCGCAACGGATCGCCGGTCGCGAGCCGCCTCGACCAGGCGACGACGCAGATCGAGGATGCCTGGAGCAAGTTGCGATGACCATCCAGTCGACCCGTGCGGGCGCGCGCGACACGCGCGCTCGCACGGGGAACCCCGGGCCGCGCACGCCGCGGCCGCTCCGGCAGCACCCCGCGTTGATCGCGCTGGCGT
>NZ_SDPL01000098.1 GCF_004135055.1 Agromyces binzhouensis
GGACGGGTGCCACGGGTGCGTGCGCCGTGTCCGGCGCGGGACCCGCTGCGGGGTGCGCGGGCGGCGCGACCGGGGTGCCGGTCGCGCCGCCCGAGGTGATCACCATGGGTGAGCTCACTCCGCCGTCTTCTCCGCGACGAGGTCGGCGACCGCGTCGAGGGTGGACTGCGCGTCGGACTTGCCCTCGTAGAGCTTCAGGAACAGGTCGCTGATGTCCGTGGAGAGTCCGGGCACGCGCGCCTCCGGCGCGTAGTCCTCGAAGCCGATGTCGCGCATGTCGAGGAAGGTCTGCGCGTGGGCGGGGTAGCCGTCCTCGAGCACGACCTCGTCGGCGCCCGCGATGGACGGCACGGCGTTGCCGCCACCCGAGAGGCGGAAGACCTGGCCCTCGGCCGAGAGGAACTCGGTCCAGAACGTGAAGGCGGCATCCGGGGCATCCGTCTTGCCGTTGATGGCGAGGTAGGAGGTGGCGACCCCGGTCGGCGCCGGCTGCCCGTCGGGCGTCGGCCAGCGGACGATGTCGTAGCTGTCCTGCTCCCCGGCGCTCGAGACGGTGCCGATCGTGTACCGGCCCTGTGCGAAGAAGCCCGCCTGGTGCGTCACGAACACGCTGTCGGCGCCGGCGCCCTCGGGCATCGTGTCGGCGACGACGAAGGTGCCGTCCTGGAAGTACTCGCCGAGCGTCTCGACGGAGTCCACCGTGGCGGCGTCGTCGTTGCCGACGAAGGCCCCGGACTCGTCGTAGGCCGTCCCGCCCTGCGCGGAGATCCAGCTGTAGTGCGTCGCCCAGTAGTTCCAGAACATCGAGCCGATGAGCCCCGCCTCCGCGAGCGCGTCGTTCATCTCGAGGTACTTCTCGGTGGTCCACTCGCCGTTCTCGGCGAGCGTGGCCGGGTCCTCGGTGATGCCCGCGGCCTCGAGGGCCTGCGTATCGTACCAGAGGACGTCGGGGTTGGAGTCGTTCGGAGCGGCGTAGATCTCGCCGTCGGTCTCGGCTGCGCCGAAGAGCCCGGGGAAGAAGTCGTCGGGGTCGGTCCGGCTCGCGTCGGACTCCATGAGGTCCGTGAGCGGAAGCAGCACCCCGGCGTCGACGAACTGGCCGATCTTGTCGTCTCCGATGTAGAAGACGTCGGGCGCGGTGCCGCTCGTGAGCTGGGCGAGGAGCTTCGAGTGGTAGTCGCCGTAGCTGGCGACCGGCTGCAGCTCGACCGTGATCTCCGGGTGCCGCTGCATGAACTCCTCGTTGAACTCCTCGAAGCGCGTCAGTTCCTCGGGGGTGCCCCAGGTCGACCACACGACGGTGTCCTCGTCGGCGCCTCCCCCGCCACCGCTGCAGGCCGCGAGGCCCACCGTCATCGCGCCGACCGCTCCGACCGCGAGCAGACGTCTCGTCATTGAGTTCGCACGGCGCATGGCGCCCCACCTCTTCCGTCATCGTTGATCGCCGGGAACGTCCCAGCACTCAGTATTTTGTATACAGAACTCAGGCGAGGTCAAGTCTCGAATCGGCAACGGCCGTCTCCCGGCGCCCTCAGCCGCCCTTCGGCGCCCGCCGTCGCATCCGCTCGAAGCTCTCTCCGACCGCGGTCGCGACGAGCACCAGCGCGGCGAGCACCCCCGTCGCGAGCGGGTCGAGCCAGGGGGTCGCGGCCACCACGACGACGATGCCGCCGATGCCTGCGAGCTGCGCCCGCATCCACCGCCGCTCGAGGACGCGTCGGAAGAGCACCGTGCCGACGAGGAACAGCAGTGGACCGCCGAGCACGGTCACGACGGCCGCTGCGCTCTGCTCGTGCGGATGGGCCAGCACCTCCTTGTCGCCCACGCCGAGCAGGACGATCCCGCCGACGATCAGCAGGTGGACCCACGAGTACGCCGTGCGCGCCACGCGCCCCGGCGTGTCGGCGGCCTCGATCGCCTCCGACCCGATCCGCTCGCCGTGGTCGAAGTAGATCCACCAGCAGGCGGCCGCCGCGACGAAGGCCGTCACCAGGGCGATGATGCGCACGCCCGACGAATCCTCGGCGACGAACGCGAACCCGGTGACCAGCAGGCCCTCGCCGAGTGCGATCAGCACGAACAGCGCGGTCCGCTCGGCGATGTGCGCCCCCGAGACATCCCATCGCCCGATCTCCATGCGACCGCGCCCCGGCACCGGGTACCCGAGCGTGCTGCCGACCAGCTCGAGCCCGAGCGCCGCCGCCCAGAACGGCAGTTGGGCCGACAGCGGGAGGAGTGCGCCGGCGATCCACAGGGCGGACCCGGCGAGCGCCCACGCGAGCACGTTGCCGAACTCGCGCGAGACCTGGGCGTCGTGGCGCGCCGTCGCCCAGACCATGAACCCGGCCCGCCCGAGCTTCAGGGCGATGTACGCGAGCGCGAACGTCCAGGCGCGGTCGCCGAACGCCTCGACGATGGACGCACTCATGACGAACGCGATGAACGCCAGCACGATCACCGCGATGCGAACCGGTATCCGGACCGGGTCGAGCCAGTTCGTCACCCACGTCGTCGACACCCACGCCCACCAGAGGGCGCAGACCATGATGGCGCCCTCGAGCGCACCGAGCAGCGTCTGGTTCTCGTACAGGTACGCTCCGAGCTGGGTGAGCCCGAACACGAACACGAGGTCGAAGAAGAGCTCGACGTAGGTGACCCGATCGGCGCGCTCCGAGTCGGCGGGGCGCAGCACGTCGGTGCGGAGTCCGATGGCCATGCGGTCATCCTGCACCCTCACGGGCACCGGCGGGCGGATGCGCCGGGGTCACCGGTCGCGTGCGCCGGAGTTCCGGGTTAGCCTGACGTGACCTGCGACGCGGCGGGGCGACCCGACCGCACGCGTGACGTTCCCTTCGACGTGGATGAGGTACTTGCATGGCGGCATCGGCTCGGTCCTACGGCGTTGCGGCGGCGCTCCTGGTCGCACTCGGCCTGACGGCCTGCACGTCGGGCGACGACACGACCGCGCCGACCGGCCCGGTGGTCCAGCTCGGCGCGCCGGGCGAGGAGAACCGTACGATGTCGCCCGAGGAAGCCGCCGGGATCGAGCAGCCGGAGCACACCGACGCCGACATCGCCTTCATGCAGATGATGATCGTGCACCACGATCAGGCCATCACGATGACCGAGTGGGTCGACGAGCGCACCACCGATCGCGACCTGCGGCTGATGGCCGAGCGGATGCGGATCAGCCAGGAGGACGAGACCGAGTTCATGGCGAGCTGGCTGCGCGACCGCGGCACGCCGCTGCAGGGCGACCACCTGGGCCACGCGGCCGGGATGATGCCCGGCATGCTCACGGAGGATCAGCTCGCGGAGCTCGAGGCCGCCACCGGAGAGGACTTCGAGCGCCTGTTCCTGGAGTACATGATCCAGCACCACAGCGGCGCGCTGCAGATGGTCGCCGACCTCCGCGCGGCCGGCGGGGGGATGGAGATCTCGGTGGGCCGGTTCGCCAACGACGTCGAGGGCGACCAGGGCATCGAGATCGCCCGGATGCAGCAGATGCTCGCCGCCCTGGGCGCCTAGCGCGCCGCGGACGGAGGGGATGTCGCGGGCGCCCACGACGCATGACGATGCCCGGCGGTCCCTCGAGACCGCCGGGCATCGTCATGCGGTGGAGGGGGACCCACCGGTCCCCCTCCACCGGGATCAACTGAAGGTCGCCTTCAGGTCGAGGATCGCCTGCACGACCGCCGAGTCGGACGATGCGCCCGACTTCTTGATGGCGTTGTCGAGCTGCGCGATCACGGCCTTGCTGCTCGATCCGTCGGCTTCGAGCGCCGCGGCCTCGGCCAGGTGCTTGCGCACCTGGGCGAGCTGCTTCGCTTCGAGGTCGCCCGATCGCTCCGCCTGGTCGACGTACGACCCGGCGACCGCGAAGCTCGGCGCGTGGACGAGCATCCCCTGCGTCTGCGCGTTGAACACGTCGAGCTCGATCTCGCCCGCTGCGGCGATCTCGTTCGCCGACATCCAGTCGCTCTCACCGAGCGCCAGGCTGTCGAACCCGCGCGCGATCTCGCTGCCGAGCACGTTGCCGTTGTACCAGTAGGTCGACCAGTAGCCGCCGAGCACGAGCCCGGCCGGGTTGATCGGGCCGCGGTCGAGGTACGCGATCTCGACCGGGTTCGCCGTGTCGGTGAAGTCGAAGATCGACACGCCGCCCTGGTACCAGGCCTGCACCATGATGTCGCGGCCCGGCACCGGGATGATCGAGCCGTTGTGGGCGACGCAGTTCTCGGCGGTCGTCTGGGCGGCGGGCAGCTTGTAGTAGCTCGCGAACTCCAGCTCGCCGCCGACGATGTCGAACAGCGCGTTCGCACCCCACGACGGCTCGTGCGTGGCGAGGCATCGGGCTCCGGTGCCGCCGCCCCACTCGTCGGTGAAGATCACCTTCGAGCCGTCGTTGCTGAACGTCGCCGAGTGCCAGTACGAGAAGTTCGGGTCCGCGACCGCGTCGATGCGCACCGGGTTCACCGGGTCGCTGATGTCGACGAGGAGGCCGTTGCCCTGGCACGCTCCTGCCAGCAGCCCGATCTCGGGGAACGCCGTCACGTCGTGGCACGTGTTGGTGTTCGGCGTGGGGCCGTAGAAGCTGCCGCTCGGGTGCAGCTGGGTGCCCGGCAGCGTGTTCTGCAGGCCGTTGTACGCGCCCGTCTCGACATCGGTGAAGATGCGCGGCTGGCTGACGATCGCCGCCGTCTCGGGTGCCGCGAGCGGCACCTGGATGACGTCGATGCGCCACTGCGTGGGGTTGCCCTCGGTGACCGGTTCGGTCGTCAGCGCCGCGTTCTCGCAGCCCTCGAGTTCGAGGGGCGAACGAACGTTGGAGGTGCCCGAGTTGTAGATGTACACGTTGTCCGCGTCATCCGGGTCGGTCACGATCGTGTGCGTGTGCGACCCGCGACACGTCTGCACGCCCGGCAGCTGCACCGGGTTCGAGAGGTCGCTGATGTCGAAGATGCGGACGCCGCGGAAGCGTTCGGGGTCCACGGAGCCGGAGGTGCCCTGCGTTCCGCAGTCGACGCGGCCGTTGGTCGCCTCGACCGACATGAACAGCAGGTCGCCGTGGATCGACACGTCGCCCTGGCCGCCGGGACACACGAACGCCGTCTCGAGCACCGGGGCTGCGGGGTCGGAGATGTCGAAGACCTGGAAGCCCGAGAAGCTGCCGACGACGGCCTTGTCGCCGGTGAACGCCAGGTCGGAGTTGATGACGAAGCCGGCCGGGATGGGCAGGCTCTCCAGGAGCTCGACGCCGCTCGCGGCGATCTCGGCGTCGTACAGACCTCCGCCGAGGCCCACGCGGGGGTCGTCCTCGGCGGCGGCGGCGGTGGCCGTGACGAGCGACGCTCCGAGCAGCACTGCTCCGGATGCCGCGAGCGCTCGTCTGCGCCACGGGACGGGTCTGGGTGAGGATCTCATCGGTGGTGCCCTCTCTCTCTCGCTTCATGAAACGTGGTTCACGCACGATCGACGCCCTCCGACGGGCGGGCCGCACGACGTCGTACGGCCCGCCGGCCCCGGAGGGGCCGATCTCTGCCTCTCACGCTACCGATGCGAACGCATTTACAACAGGATGCGTTTTCCCCAGGCGGGGTCGCTCCACCTGTGACGGCCGTCAGGGGCGCGGCGTAGGCTCGCGGCATCCGGAAATCGAAGGGCGACCCGACATGTGCGGACGATTCGTGGTCTCGCAGCAGGCCGACGACCTCACCGCGGTATTCGACGCCGAGAACGACTTCGCCGACTGGCGACCGTCGTACAGCCTCGCGCCGACCGACACGGTGCCGATCGTGCGCGAGCGCGCCCGCTCCGACACGGGTGAGTTCGTCCGCCGTCTCGAGCCCGCGCGGTGGGACTTCCACCCCGCGTTCATGAAGGAGTCGAAGCGGCCGCAGTTCAACAGCCGCATCGAGACCGTCGCGACGAACGGGCTCTGGAAGGGCGCATTCGCCTCGGGGCGCTGCATCGTGCCGATGCGCGGCTACTTCGAGTGGACGGGCGAGCCGGGGAGGAAGCGCGCGCACTACCTGCACGGCCCCGGTGAGCTGCTCGCCGCGGCGGGCATCTCCACCGCGCGCAAGCTCGACGACGGCACGTGGGAGGTGTCGGCGTCGATCATCACGCGCGAGGCGCGCGATGCCTCCGGCGAGGTGCACGACCGGATGCCGGTGTACCTCCCGCTCGATGCGATCCACCGCTACCTCGACCCCGAGAAGCTCTCCCCCGCCGGCGCGTCGGCGATGGTCGACTTCCTCATCGCGCAGTCCGATCGCGTCGCGCCGACGATCTCCGAGTACGAGGTCGATCCGCGCGTGAACAACCATCGCCGCATCGATCCGCACGACGAGACGCTCATCGCGCCGCTCGGCGATGAGCCGACGCTCGTGTGAGTTCCGCAGCCCGCTCCCGTATGAGAGAGGACCGAACATGAACGACTGGACCGAGGACCAACTCGACCGCGTGGGCGCGGCCGACCAGCTCGAGGTCGCCTCGGTGCGCGACGACGGGTCCCTGCGCCCGTTCACGACCGTGTGGGTCGCCCGTGTCGGCGACGAGCTGTTCATCCGCTCCGCCTACGGACCCGAGAACGGATGGTACAAGCGCGCCAGGGAGGCCGGGGTCGGTCGCATCAAGTCGGCCGGGGTCATCCGCGACGTCGCGTTCGTCCCGGTGCCGACCGACGACACCGCCCTGCATGCCGCGCTCGATGCCGAGTACTCGCGGAAGTACGGCCCGCACCACGCGGCGCACGTCACGGCGACCGTGCTCGGCGACGACGTCCGCGGCGTGACCCTGCGCCTCGACGCCCAGGACTGAAGCGCGGGGGCAGGCGAGCGCCGTCCGTCTCGCGTCCCCCTTCAGCCGCGCCGCCACCAGCGCCGGCGTGCCCGCCGATCGGATTCCTCCTCCGCGCGCCGTCGCTCCGCCTCCTGGGCGGCCAGGCGTCGCCGCTCGCGCCGTGCCCGCCACGCCTCGACCTCGGCGTCGACGTCACGAGTGGGCGTGACGACCGGTGGCCCGCCGAGCAGCTGGCGACGCGCCTCGACCACCCGGGCGTTGAACTCGTCGAGCGCGTCGCGCACGTCGTCCTCGCGGTGCATGCGGTCGAGGCGGTCGTCGAGCTCGGCCGACTCGACGCGGAGCGTGAGCGCGGGCGGTCCGAGCCCGGTGAGCCGTTCCGTCTCGATCTTGCGGCGGATCCACCAGTCCGGGTCGTGTCGGCCGAGGCCCGGGAGCGGCTTGCCTGCGCCGGGCAGGTCGTCGAACTCGCCGCGACGGATCGCCTGCTGGATCACGACCTCGACGTAGGCCGCGCGCTCGGCGGCGAGGGATCCCGCCGTGGTGCGATCGGCGGGTCGCTCCGACGTCGGCTCGACGGAGCCCGTCCGCTCCGCGGCATCCGTCGACCCGGCATCGAGTTCCCCGTCGGCGGTCTCGCCTCGCTCACGCGCCGCTTCGCGCTCCCACTGCTCGAGGCGGTACTGCCATGCCTCGCGTCGCGGATCGTCGACCATCTGCCGCTGCCTCCCGTCCGACCCGGCCGGTGCATCGATCGTAGGTCGCTCGAGCGCGTCTCGCAGGTCGGGGGTCAGCCCGGACGACCGCCGCCGCGTCCCTCCTCGAGGGTCGCGATCAGGCCGCGGAACTCGTCGGGCGTGATCTCACCGCGTGCCAGCCGCTCCTCGAGGATCTGCCTGGCGCGATCGGGTTGCGAGCCCCCGGCGGCGGGCGGGCCGCCCGAGTGCCCCGCCTGACCCGAGCCGCCGGATCCCGAGGCAGATCGCACGAGCAGCACGACGAGGACCACGATGCCGCCGATGACGAGCGCGCCGAACAGCAGCCCTGGGAGCCACATCCACCATCCGCCGAAGCCGTAGTCCCACATCATCGGCGCCACCTCCTCCGTCGGCAGCCGGGCGGCATCCCGCCGGGCACCCCCCAGTCAACGTCATCGCGAGCGGGTCGACCGGGTCGTTGGGCCCGGCGACCCGGGCTCCGCGGTTACCGGCGCCCGGTCACGTCACGTCGCGCCCGGAACGAGGACGGTCACCGAGGCGCCGAGGTCGTCGGATGCCACGATCCCGCGCGCGTCGGCGAGGAGCAGCCACTGCTCGTCCCCTCCGACGACCGCCATCGCCTCGACGGCGCCGCTCGCACGTCCGTGCGCCGTCCACTCGTCGCCGCGGAGGCGCTGGACGGTGCCGTCGACGTCGATGCCGACGAGGTCGCCGGCATCCGTCGCGACGACCAGGACGAGGGCGGGCGCACCGTCGACCCGCGACCAAGTGGCGCCGGCGTCGTCGCTGCGCATGAGGCCCTCCGCCGTGGTCGCGTAGATCCGATCGGGAGATCCGGGATCGACCGCGAGGTCCCGTGCGGCGATCGGCGGGGCCGCCGCCCAGGTCGCACCCCCGTCGTCGCTGACCCGGACGGTGCCGTCTGCGGAGTCGAGTCCGTAGACCCGCAGTCCCCCGCCGGGGAGCTCGGCAGCCTCGAGGTCGTGGAAGTCGACCGCTCCCCGGAGGGAGACCGGCGTCCACGTGCGCGCCCCGTCCGTGCTCGACATGAGGCCGAGGTTCGGCGCCTCGAGGTCGTGGTCGTCATCCGCGCCGGGATGTCCCGATGCGAGCAGCAGCCCCGGGCGGGCGACCGTGAAGCCCATCGTGTCCTGGCGGTTCCCTCCGACCTGCACGGGCTCGGCGGGACCCGCCCCGGCACCCGGATACGCCTCCGGCATCGCGCCGGTCGGGAGCTCCCAGACGCCGTCGTGCGTCGCCGCGTACGTGCGGTCCGAGACCGGATCCCAGCCGAGCGCGTGCACGTGGCCGAACGCGGCCGCCGGTGCGGGTTCCGGCTCGGGCGGCGACGTCGGGGCGCACGCCGCGAGCACCG
>NZ_SDPL01000099.1 GCF_004135055.1 Agromyces binzhouensis
CCGTCCGCGGCGGCGCTTCGGCCGTTCGGGTCCGGCGGATGCCGCGGCGGCGACGTCGGCCGACAGGTCGCGGGTCTCGGCGGCGTCGGCGCGCAGTCGCGCGTTCTCGGCCTCGAGCTCGGCGATCCTCAGGCGCAGGTCGTCGTCTGGACTCGTCGAATCGGTCATCTGCGCACCACTCCCCCGGTCGGCCACGCTGCCGACGATATCGACCGCCGGAGTCCGGGGGAAGACGATGGTCCCGTGACACGCCGCCCCGGGGCATCCGCCTCAGTGGACGATCGCCTTCAGCAGGATCATCGCGACGCCGAAGGCGGCCGTGCCGAGCGCGCCGACGACCTGCATCACCGGGCTCGCGCCACGCCGCCGGAACGCGATGAAGCCGAGGACGGCGAGGACGAGCACGCCGACCCAGAGCGCGGTCCAGATGGCCAGGAGGTCGGGGACGACGCGCGCAGCGCCGAGGAGCAGGATCGACGACGGGATGAGGGCGGCGACGAGCATGCCCAACGATCGGCGCATCGCCCCGCGGAAGGCCTCGCCGAGGCCGACCATGCGGTGGTCGTCGAAGCCGTGGTGGGCGACGGTCCCGGCGTAGACGTGGGCGGCCCAGAAGACGAGCACCGTGATGACGACGGTCCAGAACACCCGCCACGAACTCTCCCCGTGCCCGCCCGCGACGACGATCATTCCCGACACGAGGATGACGCCGTAGACGGACTCCTCGGTGACGAAGCTCGTGCGGAGGATGTGGGCCGGAGTGGCCTTCGTGGCGGCCGGGGGCCCGGAGTCCTCGGAACCCGCCGATCGGGACGTCTCGCTCATCCCGACATCGTCGCACGCGGTCGGAGGAGATACCCCCCAAGTGGGGACCAGAGATTTCCTCAACTTTCGGAGTAACGTGCGGATTGGCGTGAAAGACCCCTACGGCGCGATGCACGCCCGGCGAAGCACCTACCCGCCTCGCCGGACGCGCCGAAGACGGACACCCGAGTCCGCCCACCGCCCGCAGCGGAGACGTCCGGCCCGCCCGGACCGGATGAAGCCTGCGACACGGAGGCGATGATGCCCCACACAACCCGAATCCGAACGCCCGAGGAACGGATCACGTTCCGGCGGCGATGTCTACGCGCCGCTGCGGTCACCGGCATCCTCGCGCTCGGAGCGACCGCGTTCATCGGCGGGCCCGCTCTCGCAGCTCACGGCGACGTGAGCCTGATCGGGAGCGACTTCGAGATCGACACGGACGCGAACCTCAAGGTCGATCACGCCACACCGCCCTCCCTCGACTGGGCCAACGTCAACGAGGCCCGCCAGGCCGACACCGAGAGCGGCACCGGCGACGACTCGTTCGGCCAGGGCTCCAAGGAGGACACCGAGGTCCCGTCGGTCGTCTCCGGCTCGATCCCGCCGAACAAGTCCGACCTGAAGAACTTCGGCACGTACCTCGAGGAGACCCCGGGCGGGGACTTCCTGCACATGTTCTGGCATCGCGTCCAGGACCCGACCGGCACGACGAACATGGACTTCGAGTTCAACCAGTCCGAGACGCTCTCGGCCAACGGCGTCACCCCGGTCCGCACCGACGGCGACCTGCTCATCCAGTACGATCTCGCCAACGGCGGCACCAACCCCGAGCTCTTCCTCTCCCGCTGGGTCGCCAGCGGACCGAAGTCGCAGTGCGAGGCCGCCAACAGCACGCCGTGCTGGGGCACGCGCGTGAACCTGTCGGCCGCGGGTGATGCGACCGGCTCGATCAACACCTCGATGATCCCCGCTGCCGATACCGAAGGGCTCGGCGACATCTCGGCTCGCACCTTCGGCGAGGCCTCGGTCGACTTCTCGGCCATCGTCGGCGACGGCTGCGTGACGTTCGGCAGCGCCTACCTGAAGAGCCGCTCGTCCGACTCGTTCACGGCGGCGATGAAGGACTTCATCGCTCCGCTCGACACGGGCATCGACAGCTGCGCCCAGGTGATCATCCGCAAGGTGACGGATCCGAGTCCGGACCCGAGCGACTCGTCGTTCTCGTACACCACGGGCAACTTCGAGACGCCGACCGAGACGAACCCGTCCTTCAGCCTGAAGAACGGGGAATCGCAGGACTACAGCCAGGTGTTCATCGGCAGCGGCCTCACCGTCACCGAGGACCTCGCGGCACTGCCCGCAGGCTGGAAGCTCGACTCGATCGACTGCTCGGCGAGCACGGGCGTGACTCCGCTGACGGATGTCGCGACCGGCACGATCACGTTCGACCTGGACGCGAACTCCGACATCGTCGACTGCACCTACTACAACGAGACCGGTGGAACCGTGATCGTCCGCAAGGTGACGGACCCCGACCCGGATCCGAGCAATGCGAGCTTCGGGTACTCGACGGTGCTCGACACGCTGACCAACGGCACGGACCCGTCGTTCAGCCTCGGCAACGGCGAGAGCCAGACCTACGATGACGTGCTGCTCGGCACCGGGTACACGATCACCGAGGACTCGCTGCCGGCGGGCTGGGCGTTCGAGGACCTGGATTGCAGTGCCAGCTCGGGTGTCTCGCCGAACATCGTGGGAGCAACCGTGACGTTCGACATCGACGATGCCAGCGACGTGCTCGACTGCACCTACGGCAACCAGACCGGCGGCACCGTGATCGTTCGCAAGGTCACGCAGCCGAGCCCGGACGCGAGTGACACGTCCTTCGACTACTCGACCGCGTTCTCGACGCTGTCGGGCGCGACGGATCCGACGTTCTCGCTGAAGGACGGCGAGCAGCAGACGTACAGCGACGTGCTGTTCGGCACCGGCCTGACCGTGGCCGAGGGCGCGCTGCCTCCGGGCTGGGAGCTCATCGACGTCGATTGCAGCCAGAGCAGCGGCGTGACTCCGGTCATCGTCGACGAGCTCGTGACGTTCACGATCGATGACGCCGAGGACGTCCTCGACTGCACCTACACCAACCGGGCCTTCGGGTCGATCGTGGTCGAGAAGATCACCGACAGCGGCAGCGGATCGTTCGAGTTCACCTCGACGACGCTCTCGCCGTCGCCCTTCACGCTGACGACGACCGCCGCGGGCGCGGGTGGCAAGGACTCGCAGACGTTCTCGAACCTCGACCCCGGCACGTACGACGTCGCTGAGACGATTCCGGACTTCTGGAACCTGGTCAGCGCGACGTGCGACGACGGCTCGGATCCGAGCGCGATCGGGCTCTCGCCCGGCGAGACCGTGACCTGCACGTTCAACGACGACCGCGAGCTCGGTTCGATCCGGATCGAGAAGGACCGCAAGCACGCGGCCGACGGCCTGGGCGTGAACCACCCGCATGAGGGCGTGGACTTCACCATCACCGGTGGCGAACTCCCGGCCGAGGGCGTGACGGTCACGACCGACGCGAACGGCGTGGCCTGCTACACCGGCCTCGTCGTGAGCGGCCTGGTCGGCAACTACACGGTCGAGGAGTCGATCCCCGCCGGGTACGTGATGGCGGTTCCGGGCACGCAGACGGCGAACGTCGCCGAGGCGTCGGCCGACGACTGCTCCGACGCGAACGCGGGCGCGGTGAAGCAATTCACCAACATCCCGCTCACGAACATCACCGTGAGCGTGGACTCCCAGGTGCCCGGCGGCACGTTCTCGAGCATCGAGTGCGACGTGGCCGGCTCCGACTCGGTCGCGATCGCGGACGCGATCGACGACCCGAGCATCACGATCAACGACCTCGAACCGAGGACGGTCGTGTGCACCATCGTGATCGACCCGTGAGCTGAGGAGGCAGCTCGAACCTGATCCCGAGGGTCCCGCCGGCATCGCCGGCGGGACCCTCGCCACGCCCCCCCCCGATCTGGGGTACTGAGTATTCCTCATTTACAGTTCCGGGCACGCGCGCTCGCGAGTAACGTGCGGAATGGCGTGAGAGACCCCTACGGCGCGATGCACGCCCGGTGAAGCACCTACCCACCACGCCGGACGCGCCGTTGCGGATCACCCGAGTCCGCCCACCGCCCGCAGAGGACCGCCCGGCCCGCCCGGACCGGACGAAACTGCGACACCGGAGGCGATCATGCCCCACACAACCCGAATCCGAACGCCCGAAGAACGTGCCGCGTTCCGGCGGCGGTGTCTGCGCGGCGCCGCAGGGGCCGGCTTCCTCGCCCTCGTCGGCGCCGTCGTGATCGGCGGGCCGGCCCAGGCGGTCAACCCCGCGGGCATCATCAGCCTGGACGGGAGCAACTTCGAGATCGACTCCGACGCCAACCTGAGGGTCGACAACGGCGGATGGGACGACTGGGCGTCGGTGAGCTACGTCATCAAGGCGGATGTCGAATCCGGCACCGGCGACGACTCGTTCGGCCAGGGCTCCAAGGAGGACACGGCCGTGCCCTCGCCCGTCACGGGCAGCATCCCGCCCAACAAGTCCGACCTGAAGAACTTCGGGCTCTACCTGGAGGAGACGGCGGGAGACGACTTCCTGCACCTGTTCTGGCACCGAGTGCAGGACCCGACCGGCACCACGAACATGGACTTCGAGTTCAACCAGTCCGAAGTCGACTCCGGCAACGGCGTGACGCCGCAGCGGACCGCGGGCGACCTGCTCATCCAGTACGACCTCGCCAACGGCGGCACCAACCCGGAGCTGTTCCTCTCGACGTGGGTCGCGTCCGGGGACAAGTCGCTCTGCGAGGCGGCGAACAGCACCCCGTGCTGGGGCGTCCGTGAGAGCCTGACCGCAGCCGGCGATGCGACCGGATCGATCAACACCAGCCCGATCCCGGCCGCCGAGGCCGACGGCCTGGGCGACATCTCGGCGCGCACGTTCGGCGAGGCGACGGTGAACTTCTCCGCGATCGTCGGCGACGACTGCGTGGCGTTCGGCAGCGCGTACCTGAAGAGCCGGTCCTCCGACTCGTTCACGGCCGCGATGAAGGACTACATCGCACCCGTGCCCACCGGCATCAACAACTGCGGTGCGCTCGTGATCGAGAAGACGACGAAGCACGCAGCCGACGGACCGGGCGACCACCCGCAGGCCGGCGTGGACTTCACCGTGACCGGCGGCTCGCTGCCGGCGGGCGGCCAGGTCGTGACCACCGACGACAACGGACGCGCCTGCATCGCCGCGATCGACTCCGGCGACTACGAGGTGACCGAGACGGTGCCGAGCGGCTACGCGGTGACGAGCTCGAACCCGCAGACCGCCACCGTGGTCCAGGACACCGACTGCAGCGACGACCCGACCGTCACGTTCACCAACGTCCCGCTCACGAACCTCACCGTGAGCGTCGACTCGCAGGTGGACGGCGGCACGTTCTCGAGCATCGAGTGCGACGTGGCCGGCTCCGACACCGTGTCGCTGGGCGACATGATGGACGACCCGAGCATCACGATCGACGACCTCGAG
Organism: Agromyces binzhouensis; assembly: GCF_004135055.1. GTDB lineage: Bacteria > Actinomycetota > Actinomycetes > Actinomycetales > Microbacteriaceae > Agromyces > Agromyces binzhouensis. The sequence continues at coordinate 5,393 of NZ_SDPL01000099.1, forward strand.
CCGCGGACGGTCGTCTGCACCATCGTGATCGACCCGTGAGCCGAGGAGGCGACTGACGGGAAGGGCCCCGCCGGCGATGCCGGCGGGGCCCTTCCCGTGGAACGCGGCCGGGCGTCGAGCGCCCGGCCGCGGAATCCGCTCGGTTACGCGCTCAGCGCCTCGTAGACCTCGCGCAGCAGGCGGGCGGTCTCGGACGGCGTCTTGCCGACCTTCACGCCTGCGGCCTCGAGGGCCTCCTTCTTCGCCTGCGCGGTGCCGGCCGAGCCCGAGACGATGGCGCCCGCGTGGCCCATCGTCTTGCCCTCGGGGGCGGTGAAGCCCGCGACGTAGCCGACGACCGGCTTGGTCACGTTCGCCTTGATGAAGTCGGCCGCGCGCTCCTCGGCGTCGCCGCCGATCTCGCCGATCATGACGATCGCCTTGGTCTCGGGGTCGGCCTCGAACGCGGCGAGCGCGTCGATGTGCGTCGTGCCGATGATCGGGTCGCCGCCGATGCCGATGGCGGTCGAGAAGCCGAGGTCGCGCAGCTCGTACATCATCTGGTACGTCAGCGTGCCCGACTTCGAGACCAGGCCGATCGGGCCCTTGCCCGTGATGTTCGCCGGGGTGATGCCCACCAGCGACTCGCCGGGGCTGATGATGCCGGGGCAGTTCGGGCCGATGATGCGGGTCTTGCCGCCCTGCTCCTTGGCGTAGGCCCAGAACTCGGCCGAGTCCTGCACGGGCACGCCCTCGGTGATGATGACGAGGAGCGGGATCTCGGCGTCGATGGCCTCGATGACGGCGTCCTTCGTGAAGGCCGGCGGCACGAACGCGATCGACACGTCGGCTCCGGTCGCCTCGATCGCCTCGGCGACCGACGCGAAGACGGGCAGCTCGACGTCGGCGCCGTCCTTCGTCTTGTGCAGCACGGTCGTGCCGGCCTTGCGCGCGTTCACGCCGCCGACGACCTGGGTGCCCGCGGCGAGCATGCGCGCGGTGTGCTTGGTGCCCTCGCCGCCGGTGATGCCCTGGACGATGACCTTGGAGTCCTTGTTCAGAAAGATGGTCACGGTTCGCTGTCCTTGTCTTACGCGGCGTTCGCCAGCTCGGCGGCCTTGTCGGCGCCCTGGTCCATGTTCTCGGCGAGGGTGACGAGCGGGTGCGCCGCCTCCTCCAGGATGCGGCGGCCCTCGGCGACGTTGTTGCCGTCGAGGCGCACGACCAGCGGCTTGTTCGCGGTGGAGCCGAGCTCGGCGAGCGCACCGACGATGCCCTTGGCGACCTGGTCGCACGCGGTGATTCCGCCGAAGACGTTCACGAAGACGGCCTTCACCTGCGGGTCGCCGAGGATGATCGAGAGGCCGTTGGCCATGACCTCGGCCGACGCTCCGCCGCCGATGTCGAGGAAGTTCGCCGGCTTCACGCCGCCGTGGTTCTCGCCGGCGTACGCGACGACGTCGAGCGTCGACATGACGAGGCCCGCGCCGTTGCCGATGATGCCGACCTCGCCGTCGAGCTTGACGTAGTTGAGGTCGAGCTCCTTGGCCTTGGCCTCGAGCGGGTCGGCGGCGGCCTTGTCCTCGAGGAGGGCGTGGCCGGCGTGGCGGAACTCGGCGTTCTCGTCGAGGGTGACCTTGCCGTCGAGGGCGATGACCTCGCCGTCCTCCGACAGGATGAGCGGGTTGACCTCGACGAGCGTCGCGTCCTCACCCGTGTAGACGTCGTAGAGCTTGACGAACACGTCGGCCACCTTGTCAACGAGCTCGGCGGGGAAGTTCGCGGCGACCGCGATCTCGCGGGCCTTCTCGGGGCTGATGCCGGTGCCCGGGTCGACCTCGATGCGGGCGAGGGCCTCGGGCTTCTCGACGGCGAGCTGCTCGATCTCCATGCCGCCCTCGACGCTCGTGAGCGAGAGGTAGGAGCGGTTCGCGCGGTCGAGGAGCACCGAGAAGTAGAACTCCTGCGCGATCCGCGCACCGCCTGCGACCATCACCCGCTTGACGACGTGGCCCTTGATGTCGAGGCCGAGGATCGCCTTCGCGGCCTCCTCCGCCTCGTCGGCGTTCTTGGCGACCTTGACGCCGCCCGCCTTGCCGCGGCCGCCGGTCTTCACCTGCGCCTTGACGACGACGACGCCGCCGAGCTGCTCGGCTGCGGCGCGCACGTCTTCGGGGGTGTCGGCGACGATGCCCGGGAGCACCGGCACTCCGTACTTCTCGAAGAGGTCTCTGGCCTGGTACTCGTAAAGATCCACGCTCTGCTTCCTATCGTTCCGCGCGGATTGCGCGCAGGGATGGGTGGGTGAGAGGCCCGGCTGTGAGAGTCTCGACGTCAAGATACCTCGATGTCGAGATAAGTCGAGCCGCGACCATGCTACTCCGTCGGCGACGGGCCGCCGAACCCGTGGTCGGCTGCCCGTCGTGCGGGGCGACCTGCGGCTGCGGTCCGGTGGCGCGGCCGCTCAGGTGAGCCTCACCATGCTGGCGAGCGACTCTCCGCTTTGCGAGACTGCCCCCATGACGGATGCCACGGCCGAACCGGTGCACCGCACCGATCCCCACGACGGGAAGGTCCACGAGAAGCTCAACTGGCTGCGCGCGGGAGTGCTCGGCGCGAACGACGGGATCGTCTCGGTCGCCGCGCTGGTGGTCGGCGTCGCCGCGGCGACGACCGACATCGCCGCCATCCTCATCGCGGGCGTCGCGTCGGTGATCGCCGGCGCGATCTCGATGGGCCTCGGCGAGTACGTCTCGGTCTCCAGCCAGCGCGACACCGAGCATGCGCTCATCGCGAAGGAGAAGGGCGAGCTCGAGACGATGCCCGAGCAGGAGCTCGCCGAACTCGCCGCGATCTACCGCGGCAAGGGCCTGTCGGCCGAGACCGCCGACCGCGTCGCGCGCGAGCTGACCGAGCACGACGCGCTCGCCGCGCATCTCGAGGCGGAGCTGCACATCTCCGAGGTCGACGTCGTGAACCCGTGGCACGCCGCCTGGGCGTCCGCGGCGTCGTTCCTCATCGGCGCGGTGCTCCCGATGCTCGCGATCCTGCTCCCTCCCCCGGAGTGGCGCATCGCCACGACGTTCGTCGCGGTCATCGTGGCCCTGGCGATCACGGGCTGGCTGGCGGCATGGATCGGCGGCGCGCCCCGGATGCGGGCGATCACCCGGGTCGTCGTCGGCGGCGCACTCGCGCTCGCCGTCACCTGGGCGATCGGCGCCCTGCTCGGCGGGGCGGTCTAGGCGGCCGACCGTGGCCGAGGCTCGGGTCGGCATCTCGGGCTGGCGCTATCCGGGCTGGCGCGGCACCTTCACCCCGACCGGGTTGCGACAGGCCGACGAGCTCTCGTAGGGCTCACGCCTCCCGACCCAGCCGACCGAGTCATGCTCCGGCGACGCCCGCGCGCCGCGGCCAGCCCGGGGTCGCGAGCAGTGCGCCGTCGCGGGCCACCGCGAGCACGTCGACGTCGTGTCGGTCGGCGAGGTCGTCGAGAGATCGGAAGAGCGTGGTAGGGAAGAGTGTA